>JAYUMO010000349.1:0-18193 GCA_043762555.1 Gemmatimonadaceae bacterium
CGCACGGCGTCCTCCTTCAGGAATTCCTCGTCGCCGTACAGATAGTACGCGCGATCGAACACGCGCGTTTGCAGCGAGCGGCGGAAGGCACGTTCATCGGCG
Organism: Gemmatimonadaceae bacterium; assembly: GCA_043762555.1. GTDB lineage: Bacteria > Gemmatimonadota > Gemmatimonadetes > Gemmatimonadales > Gemmatimonadaceae > DATKOH01. The sequence goes on from JAYUMO010000349.1 coordinate 103, forward strand.
GCGGCCATGCCGAGAATATAGCGCCGGTTGTGAGCCCCGCAGCGCGCCGCTAGACTCTCTCATTCGCGCGGTGGCTCGCCGTCCCCCTCCCCATTCGCAAGATCGAGGCTCCAGTGCTCATCGTCCCGGCCCGCGCGTGCCGAGCAACCGCGCTGGCGGTGGGTTGCGCGCTCATCGCAGTCGCGTGCGCACGAGACAAGCAGAAATCGTCCCCGGACGTCCCGGTGGCGGCAGCCGCCGCGTCAGGCGCCGCGTCGGTGCCAAATCCGAGCCCGATCGATCTCGTTCCATTGCCACCAGATATCGCCGCCGGCGAGCTCAAGGACTACCGGCTCTCGCTGGATCGGCTCCAGCGATGGGGGCGGGCGCAAAAAGCGATGAATGCGCTCACCACGCAGCATCCCGAGATCGTGAACTCGATGACGCAGCAAGCCAGGCCGACAACACTCGATCAAGAGATCACGATGATCGGGAGCGAGCCCCACTTCCGCGCCCTGTTCAAGGACACGGGCACGAACGCGCACGACTACGTGATCACGATGGTCGCCCTGCAGCAGGCGATGCAAGGATTCCAGCGGGTGGCCGCCGGCACTCCGCTGCCCGCCGATCTGCCGCCGGCCCTGGCGGCCAACATCACCTTTGTGCAGCAGAACCTGCCCGCGATCCAGAAGCTGCTCGGCCCGATGAGGCGGTAGCCCCGCGGCGTCAGCCTCGCGGCGTCAGCGCCGCGGCGAGAAGGGCGACATCTGCGCGCTCACAAAGCGCACGGGCGCTTCGTCGATCAGCGCGGCCGCGGACCAGAGCGGGATCCCGGCCGACGCTCCCGCCATGAAATCGGGCCGCATCATCGGCAACCGTTCCGGCGAACGCTCAGGCGGCCGTGACGCCACGGCGACCACCGGCGCGAGCGTGAGCGCCGGCAGCGATGTCATCTGGCGACCGCGGGGGCCGACGGCGATGAGCAGCCCCGCGGCGAACGCCAGTGACGCGGCCGCCACGATCGCAAGCGGGCGGGGGCGTCGCGCCCGCTCCAGGGTGGGCGCCGCACTGCGCGCGCGCGCGAGGCGCGCGGTGAGCCGCGGATGGAAGTCAGGCGTGCTGGGCACCGGCGGCAGGTTGTGCACCAAGAGCAGGCCGCGGCGTACGATGGTATCGAAGCGCGCACAGGCCGCACACGCATCCAGATGCGCCTGCGCCGCCGCGTGCCGCGCGGTGGAGAGGGTACGATCGGAGTAGTCGAGGTGCCGGGCTCGGAATTCGCGACAGGTCATGCGGGCGGGAAAGTGACTGCGACGGGATACACGAGAGCCCCCGCTTGGTTCCTTTCCCGCCCGCCCTGCCGACCACTCAGTCGATCGCCGGCTCGATGATGGTCGCGAACGCCGCCCGTGCCCGGTTCAGCCGCGATTTCACCGTCCCCAGGTTGCACCCGGTGATCTGCGCGATCTCCTCGTACGGCTTGCCCTCCAGCTCGCGCAGCACGAACACCTGCCGGTGGTGCTCCGGGAGCCGGGCGATGGCGACCTCCACCATTTCGCGCAGATAGCGGCGCCGGTACATGTCGTCGGGCCGCGACCGGTGATCCTCGAACTGCAGCGGACGCTCGTCGTCGTCCCACTTCTGCTGGAGCGTCTGGAAGAGCACCAACGGATTGCGCGACCGGTTGCGCAGCTCGTTCTTCGCGAGATTCGACGCGATCGTGTAGATCCACGTCGAGAACTTCTTGGTACGGTCGAAGCGGTGCACGTGGCGATACACGCGGATGAAGACCTCCTGCACTAGATCCTCGCCCCGCTCGCGGTCGCCGATCGTACGGCAGATGAAATTCAGCAACCGCGTCTGGTAGCGACCGACGAGCGTCTCGAAGGCGCGCTCATCCCCTATGCTGAACGCGGCGACGAGCGCGTTGTCGTCGAGGGTGGCGAGCCACTCGCGCCGGCTGGGCGTCGGTGGGTGGGCGTGAAGCTGTTCCGCGGACTCGACACTGCGACTGACAGCAGAATTCGGCATGGGCACGCTCCCCGGTCGGCCTTGGACAGTTGCCGGCACCGGCAGGGCTGCCGGCACGAGCGCACGTCGAAGGGATTGCCCTTGCTCAATCGCAGGGGGTGTGCCGTGCGTGATTCATTCGCGACGTCAGCCGTAACTACATGCGAAACAGCGATTTGGACGCGCCATCCGCGGCCGGCCCGAAAGCCCGTGCGATCAGCCGATTGTCTCCATTGTGGGACGAATCCGCACACGACGTGGGACAGTAGCCGACGCGCCGGCAAACTGGCTCCACGCGCGCGCCGTGACCGCTATTTCCCCAGACGGAACCCCGCCACGTAGAGGATCGCGAGCGCCGTCTTCGCATCCACGATCTCATTGCGCTCGATCATCGCGAGCGCCTGCGAGATCGTCACCGTCACGAGCTCGATGAACTCGTCCCCTTCGCGCGCGTGGGCGCCACGCGTCAGTCCAGTGGCCAGGAACACGTGGATCCGCTCGTCGGTGAATCCCGGCGTTGTGTACATGGTGAAGACGCGCTCCATGTGCTCGGCCGTGCAGCCCGTCTCCTCGCGCAACTCGCGGCCGGCGCAGAGCTCCGGCGATTCGCCCGGCTCGAGCCGGCCCGCCGGGATTTCGAGGACGAAACTCTCCGCCGCATAGCGATACTGGCTGATGAGCACCAGTTGTGGATCGCTCCCCGCCGCGTCGCCGAGCAAGGGGACGACGGCGCTCGCTCCCGGATGCCGTACCATCTCGAGCTCACCGATCTTGCCGTCGGGGAAGCGCACCCGGTCGAGATCGACGTTGATCACGCGGCCGGTGAACTTCCGCTCGCCGCTCACCTTCCCGGTCGGCTCCACGCGAGTCACCTCCGACGACGGACCGTCATCCGACCCGCGGCACGCCATCGCGCTCGTATGCGGTGAGCGGCGCGAAGCCGAGGGCCTCCAACGGCGCCCGCACGACCGCCTCGGCCCCCACGATCACGAGCTGCAGCGCCTCGGGTCGCACGTGCCGCTGCGCCGCGGCCAGCACGTTCTCACGCGTCACGGCGCGTACCCGGTCGCGGTAGCGGTCGAAGTAGTCCGCGGGCAGCGCGAAGACGGCCATCGCCGCCAGCGCGCGCGCCACCGCTTCCGTCGTCTCGTACTTGATCGGGAAGACCCCGGCGAGATAGCTCGTCGCGAGCTCGAGCTCATCCGCCGTCACCGGCTGCTCGCGCATCCCGTCGATCTCGGTCAGGATCTCACGCGTTGCCGCCGCGGTGACAGCGCTCTGCACGGCCGTCGAGACGATGAACGGCCCCGCGCCGCGTCGCCAGTCGAACGCCGAGAACGCTCCGTACGTGTAGGCATGGCGCTCTCGCAGATTGAGGTTGATGCGCGACGAGAACAGTCCGCCGAGCAGCGCGTTCATCACGAGCACGGAGAAATACTCCGGGTGCGCGCGCGGCAGTCCTACATGGCCCACGCGGATCTCCGACTGGGGGGCATCGGGGCGATCCACCAGGTGCAGCCGCCGCGCGGAACGCGCGGGCGTCTCGGCCACCTGCATGCCGCCGCTCGCGACGCCCCGCCAGCCACCTAAAGCATGTGCCGCGATCGATGCCGCATCGTCCGGGGTGATGTCGCCGGCCAGGATCAACGTGCTCGACGCCGGATGGTAGCGGGCCGCATGGAGCCGCTCGAGATCGGCTCGCGTGAGCGACGCGACCGACTCGGCATTGCCGCGCTCCGGTCGCGCGTAGCGCGCCGCCGGCGCGTAGACGGCGCGCGCGAAGGTCTCATCGGCCAGACCCCGAGGCTCGGCCCGCAACTGCATGATCTCCGCAAGCCGTTCCGATTTGAGCCGCTCCACTTCACGCTCGGGGAAGGTGGGCATCATCAGGATCTCGGCGAGCAGTCCCATCGCCTCGGTCAGTCGGGGGCGGAGTACGGTGAGCCCGATGGTCGCCGTGTCCCAGTCGGCTCCGGCGGCGGCCGCGGCCCCGAGACGTTCCAGCCGCTCGGTGAGCTCGGCGGCGCTTCGGCGCGCCGTCCCCTCGAGGAGCGCCTGCGCGGCGAGACTCGCGGCGCCGTCGCGCCTGTCCGGCTCCGTCATCGCTCCCGCGTCGACCACCAGCGTCACGCTGACGATCGGCAGTTGGTGCATCGGCGCGATGAGGAGTGCGAGCCCGTTGTCGAGCACTCGCCGTTCGAATCGCGGGAAGTGATAGGGCCGCGGCGGCGCGGGGTGGGGACGGATGGCGGTTGTGGTCGTTTTTGTTTTTGTCTTTGTTTTTGTTTTTGTTTTTGTTTTGGTCACGCGGCTGCCTCCGACGCGGTGGCGCGCGGTACGTAGAGCAGGCTCACCCGATTGTCCTCTCCCAGCGCACGGCGCGCGAAGGCGGTCACTTGCTCCGCCGTCACCGCCCGGTAACGATCCGCCTGCACGTTCACGAGCGCCGGATCGCCAAGGTAGGTCGCGAAGAGGGACAGCTTGTCGGCTCGCTCGCCCGCGGATTGTAGCGACGCGACGAGCGACGTTTCGATGAGTGCGACCGCCCGCTGCACCTCCGTCTCCCGCACACCGTCGCGCCGCAGGAGGTCGAGCTCGCGCACCGCCTCGGGCTCCAGCCGTTCCGCCGAGAGTCCCGGCCGGGCCGTCACGTCCACGACGAGCAGGTCCGAAGCTTTCGCCAGGTCGAGCGTGAATGCCGTCGCGTCGGACGCCACCTCGCGATCCCGCACGAGCGCTTGTTGCAACCGGCTCGCCTTCCCCATGCCGAGCACCGCGCCGAGCACGCTCGCCGCGTAGTAGCCGTCGCTCCCGAACAGCGGGGACCGTAGCGCGAGGAAGAGACGCGGAAGGGCCACTTCATCGGCCACCGTCTCGCGCCGCCAGCCGCCGAACGTCGCCGGCACCTGCATTGGCGGCAGCGGTGGCCGGCCACGGCCGCGAGGGATCGGGCCGAAATATCGTTCGACGAGCGCGCGCGTCTCCACCGCGTCCAGATCGCCGGCGATCGAGAGCACGGCGTTATCAGGCGTGTAATACGTGGCGAAGAAGCTCTCGATGTCCTCCAGACTCGCCGCCGAGAGGTCATCCATCGATCCGATGAGCGAATGATGGAAGGGATGCTCGCTCGGGAAGGCGAGCTCGGGGAGCTTCTCCCACCAGGTGCCGTAGGGCTGATTGTCGATGCTCCAGCGGCGCTCATTCTTCACGACGTCCCGCTGGGTGTCGAGCTTCTGCTGCGTCATCGCCGGTAGCAGGTAGCCCATGCGGTCCGCTTCCAGCCAGAGCGCGGTGGCGAGGTGGTGCGAGGGCACGGTCTCGAAGTAGTTCGTGCGGTCGAGCCAGGTGGAGCCGTTCAGCGTGCCGCCCGCTCGTTGGACGAGCTCGAAGTGTTCGTTCGATCCGACGTGCGCGGAGCCCTGGAAGAGCATGTGCTCGAAGAGGTGCGCGAATCCGGTGCGCCCCGGGCGTTCGTTCGCCGAGCCGACGTGGTACCAGAGGTTCACGGCGACGATCGGCGCGGTGTGGTCCTCCGAGAGCACCACCGTGAGCCCATTCGGCAGCTCGTAGCGTTCGATAGGAATACGCATCGCCGAAAACTGAGCGGTGCACCGAGGGAGCGAAACCCTGTGCGCCCCCCCCCCCGCGGCGTGAACGCCCGCGCGATCCGGCTTGACCGCTCCGCCACGCGACGGCGATCTTGCGGGCGACGCTCCGCCGGCGGATCGCCGGCGCCCCGAGAGCCGAACCAGCGAGGGTCCGATGCGAATGCGCGGCACGTTCCGGGTGGCGGTGACGAAGGACTATCTCGTCTTCCCCGCCGCGCACTTCATCACTCTCGTCGGCCACCGCTGCGAACCGCTGCACGGCCACAATTATCGCGTCGCCGTGACGCTCGACGGCACCGTCGACGAAGAGTGCTGGTACGTCGTGGATTTCTCCGTCGTGAAGCAGATGATGCGAACGCTCTGCCAGGAGCTGGATCACAAGGTGCTGCTGCCGACGGAGAATCCCAAGCTCCACATCGAGGAGCAGGGGGACGCCGTCCACGTCGCGTTCGAAGGGGTGTCGCGCTACGTCTTCCCGCGGAACGAATGCGTGCTCCTGCCGATCCCGAACACCACGGTCGAGATGTTGGCGCAGCACCTCGCGCAGCGCCTGATCGCGGAATTCCGGGCGCGGCAGATCGCGACGCTCACCGCGGTGGAGGTCGAGGTCGAAGAGAACTTCGGGCAGTCGGCGGCGTACCGCGAACTCCTCACCTGACCGCGGTGTGCCGGGGGGGGCCGCGCCGTTCCACTTGTCCGCCGCGCCAGCGGCGGTAAGTTCTCGCACCGGGCGCGCGCGTCGCGCGTCGCGAACGAGGGGGCTCTCATGCCGCGTCAGGAACGCATTTACTCCGATGCCGAGGCCACGGCGCAGCTGGCGCCTTTGCCGGGCTGGATGATCGTGGACGGATGGCTCACGCGCCGCTACGCCACCGAAGGGTGGGGGACGACGCTGATGCTCGTCAACGCGATCGGCTTCGCGGCCGAGGCCGCGGATCATCATCCCGATCTCAGCGTGGCGTGGTCGAGCGTGACCGTCCGCCTGCGCACGCACTCCGCGGACGGCGTCACGGACAAGGACTTCGAGCTCGCGAAGCGGATCGAGGAGACGGCGCTCTGGCGGCCGCCGGGCGGGCGGCCCACCGGGCTGACCGGTACGTCGCGGCCGTTCGTCCGCGGCGACCCGCCGCGCTGACCCGGCGGCGAGAACTCTGCCATGGAAACGGCAACGGGGATGCGCGCGCCTGAGCGCTGGCTCGTCTTCCTGCGCGTGGTCGTGGGCGCGTGGTTCGCGAAGGGTGCGGTCGCCAAACTCACGATCGCGCTCGCGTGGGGATTCCTGCCGGTGCCCGCCGCATCCGAGCGCTGGATCGGCATGATGCCGAAGCTCCTCGCCAAGTACGCGGCGGACGATCCCTTCACGGCGTATCGCGCCTTCCTCCTCGACACGGTAATCCCGAACGCGCTGCTGTACGCGAATCTCACCGCCTGCGGCGAAGCCTTCGTCGGCATCTCGCTGCTCGCGGGGCTGCTCACGCCGGTCGGTGCGATCGTCGGCTTCGCGCTCACGCTGGTGTACGGCCTCGCCGTGCAGCACATGAGCGCCGGGCAGCTCGGATTCCACGTGATGCTCGCCGCGATGATGATCGCCCTCTTCTTCGCTCGCGCGGGCCGTACCTGGGGGGTGGACGCGCGGCTCCGCGCGGCGCGACCAGGGTCCGCCATCGTGCGCCGGCTCACGTGAGCCGGGTCGCGATCGCCGCGGCCGCCGGCCGCGGCTGAGCGGCGACGCTTGGCGCTTCTCGCCGCCGCGCTGATCGCCGCGGCGCTCCTGTTCGCCGTCGCGTGGTGGGCGCAGGAGCGCATCGCCTACCAGCCGCCGCGTACGGCCGACTTCGAGCCCGTTCCCGCCGGCGTCGTGCGCGAGGACTACCGGGCGTCCGACGGGCAGCTCCTGTACGCGCTCGTGGTCCGCGCCCCGACGGCGGCAGTGCCGCGCCCGGTACGCGTGCTGCTCGCCTTCCATGGCAACGCCGATCTCGCGGTGTGGATGGTGCCGTGGGCGTTGGAGGTCGCCCGCCGCACCGGTGCGACGGTCGTGCTCCCGGAGTACCGCGGCTACGGCGGACTCGCGGGACGCCCCACCGCCGCCGGGATCCGCCGCGATGCGCGCGCCGCGGCCGCGTTCGCCCGGGAGAAGTTTGGATCGGCCACCCGCTTCGAACTGTACGGTCACTCGCTCGGCTCCGCCGTTGCCACCGAGCTCGCCGGCGAAGTGCCGCCGGCGGTGCTGGTCCTCGAATCACCCTTCACCTCGGCCCGGGCGATCGCCGCGATCTTCGGCACACCGCTCCTCGGCATGCTCTGGCCGCTGCTCGGCCGGATCCCCTATGACACGGAGCGGCGGGTGAGCCGGCTGGACATCCCGGTTTGGATCGCGCACGGCGACCGGGATCGCGTAGTGCCGGTGCGAATGGGGCGCGCGGTGTTCGCCGCCGCGAAGCGCGCAGGGGAGCTGCTGATCGTCCCAGGCGGCTCGCACAATGGGCTGCCGGACGCGGGCGGCACCGCCTATTGGAACTGGCTCGAGCGCGCACTCCGCTAAGCGGGGGAAGGCCGCGATGCGCCGCGGGCGGTCTCCCTATCGAGAGGCCGCCCGCGGTCACTACGAGTGGTACGTGCTTCTGAAGCGGGTTAGAAGAACAGCATCATCCCCGCCGCCACCGTGGTCGACGAGACCTTGGTGTCATCCCATGCCTCGCCGCTGCCGAAATCGAGCTCGAACACGCCGCGGAGCGATTTGGTGTACATGTACGTAGCCGCCACGGTGATATCCGAGTTGTCCTTCAGTGAGTTGACAGGCGCAACTCCCACCGACTTATCGTTGGTCGTCTGGTTCACGTGGTTGTCGCCGTAGGACCCACCAAACTTCCACTTGCTGTCCTTGGCCATGTACTGCAGCTGCAGCAGGTAGCCGTAGCTCGTGCGCATCTCGCCGACGCGGTCTACCGCGAGACCGTCATCGAACATCACCGTGCTGCCGACGCCGTCCTGATAGAACCCGGACAGATCCAACTGGAGTCCGCTGCCGCCGGTCCACTCGCCGCCGGCTGCAAGTCCCCACGGGCTGATCGACTTGCTAGCGGCAGGGTTCTTTACGTTCGCATACAGGCCGCTGGCGTACAGCATGAGCTTGTCCGACGACCCTTTGCCCATGTGCGACGTGTGTGTGTATCCCACCTCGAGCCGGGGAGTCTGCGTCTCGGTGTACAGGGGCGTCCCGCCCCGGAGGACAATGCTCGGATCGAAGAGGCCGATCGTGAACTGCCCTTCCTTGTTCCCGGCCGTGCTGTACGTGATCTGAGAATTGAAGTTCGGGTAGGTGTAGCCCGTCCCGATATGACCGAGGGTCGTCCCGACGCCCGCAGCGCCACCGGTAAGACCGACCCCGAAGACCGTCATGTCAGTGAGCAGGTTCTCCTTCTGGTACACGCCGATCGCGCGGCCCGCAAGGATCTGGCCCCAGGACCCGCCCGCCGTCAGATAGACCTCGCGCATGTCAATCTGCGTGCCGCACTGGATACCGAAGCTGCCACCACAGGTGTCGTGGTACCGACCCGGTGACTGGATCTCCGGCGCGAAGCCGAAGTGGACGCCAAGGTCCATCCCGCCTTCCTTGCCCTTCGCCTCGAAGATGGCGAAGGCCGGCGCGAGGCCGGTCTGGATACGGGTGACCTTCTCGTTGTCGCCCGCGGGAATGAGGCTACCGCTGTAACTGCAGGTCGTGGCATTGTTGCCACAGCTCGGATCCGTGTACGTCAGGAATGCGTTCACATTCCCCGAGAACGTGAACATCCAGCCGTTCATCGCTCCCATCGTGATTCCCGCTTGCGCGTTGGCCGAGAATGCCGCGAGGGCCAGCGCGAGAGACAAGAGACCTGTCCGTTTCATTGATCGCTTCTCCCAGAGTAGAGAAAACCGAAAAAACCACCGGGGATCGACGCGACTCACTACGCCAACGATTCCATCGGGGTTTCCAAGCTGCGACCTGCGCGAGCCCTGCGTGGGGCGATCGTCACCTCCTGCGTGCGGGTGTAGCGATGGCCGGCGGCGGCAGCAGGTGCCATCCGGCCGGCATCACGGATGCAGCATCTGGCGATTGATGCTAAGCATAACATCGGTGATCGGCGTGCCAAGGTGGTCAGTCCACCAGTAGTAATCGTCCACCTGAACGGCGTAGACCGATGGGGCATACGGGAAATGGAGCTGCTTCCCCTCTCGGAGCTTCGCGATCGCGCCGCTGGGGACGGCGCTGTCCTTCGTGCCTCCGGTCGCCGCGGCTTTGGCGAGTGCCTGCTCCGCGGCCGCGCCGGCGACGAATCCGCTGAGATACGCCTGCTTCTCCCGCGATCCGAACGACTTCCATTCCGTACCGGCCCAGAGGACCGGATGCCGAGGTTCCTGTCGGGCGCCCGCGACGCCGGCAATAACACTGGCGCTGAACGCCGTCACCACCGCGCCGACCATGAGGCACGCCCACCCCTTCCTCCCACGACTCATCTTCACGACCACACCGGCGAGTGCGAGTGGCCGGCGCGATGCGCGAAGCATCACGCCGGCCGCTCGATCACTCACTTCACGGCGAAGACCAGCACCGCATCGCCCAGCGGATAGCCCATCTGGAAATTGCCGCCGCAGGCGACCGCGATGTACTGCTTGTTGTCCAGCATATACGTCACCGGCGGCGCGTTGCAGCCCGCGCCCGCCTGGAACTGCCAGAGCACCCTGCCGCTCTTCGCATCGTAGGCCTTGAAGAGGCCGTTGCCCTCGCCCGTGAACACCAGCCCACCGGCCGTAGCGAGCGCGCCGCCGATCATCGGTCCATCGGTCTTCGCCTGCCAGGCCTTCCGGCCCGTGTTCAGGTTGATCGCGGTGAAGGTGCCGTACTGTGCCTCGCCGGGAACGGCCTTGAACGCCGAACCGAGCCAGAGCTTCCCCTTCTCCAGCGGCGCCGAGTGTGTGATGTAGTTCATCGGCTGCTCGATGCCGAGCACGTACATGAAGCCGAGGTCCGGGTTCACCGCCGTCGGGGACCACTCCGAGCCGCCATTCGCGCCGGGAAGCATGCGCACACCATCGGCTGTCGGCTGCGAGAAGTACGCCTCGTGGCGATTGAACTCATCCGAACGCCGGATCAGCTTGCCCGTCGACGCGTTCCAGACGTAGACCCACGCGGTCTTCCCCGCTTGGGCGACGGCCAGCGTCTTGTCCTTGAGCCACACGAGCACCGGCGGGCTCACGGCGTCCAGGTCCCAGACGTCGTGCGGGACCTCCTGATAGTGCCACTTGTACTCGCCCGTACGCGCATCGATCGCGACCACCGATTCCGTGTAGAGGTTGTCGCCCGGGCGCACTCCGCCATCGAGGTCCGGCGATGGATTGCCGACCGCGAAGAAGAGCATGTGCGACCCCGGATCGTACGCGGGCGTCATCCACACCGAGCCGCCGCCACGCTGCCAAGCGTCGCCGTACTGCGCCATCGCCGCCTTCTCGGCCGCGATGTTGCGCTTCAGGTCCTCGCCCTCATTGGTGCGCTCCGCCCATACGCCTTCCCAGCCCTTGTCCGGTAGCGTGTAGAAATTCCAGATCTGGTGGCCGTCGTTCTTGTCGTACGCGCGGACGAAGCCGCGAATGCCGTACTCGGCCCCCGACGTCCCGACGACCACCATGTTGTCGATGATGAGCGGCGCCATCGTCTGGCTGTACCCCGCCTCGGGATCGCTGATCTCGATGTCCCATTTCACCTTGCCGGTGGCCGCATCCAGCGCGAGCAGCCGCGCATCGAGCGTCGCCATGTACACCGTGCCGCCCGAGATCGCGACGCCGCGGTTGTTCGGTCCGCAGCAGTAGATCGGCGAGGCGATGCTCGGCTTGTGCTCATAGCGCCAGAGCTGCTTCCCCGTCCGCGCGTCGAGCGCCATCGCGGTGTTGTACGGAGTGGTCACGTACATGACGCCGTCCACCACGATCGGGCTCGTCTCGAAGGAACCGAGGCGCGAGATCCCGGTCTGGAACATCCAGGCGACGCCGAGGTCCTTCACGTTCCGGTCATGGATCTGCTTCAGCGGCGACCAGCGCTGGTTCGTGTAGTCGCGCCCGTACATGACCCAGTTCTTCCCATCTTTGCTCGCGTTCAGGAGCATGTCGTTCGTGACCGCGGTGAAGGTCGGCCCCTTCGCCATGTCCTTCTTCGCGTTCGAAGCGACCTTCTCCTGCGCCCGCATCACACCGGCGAGGCAGACCAGGCCTGCGCCAACTGCGAACACCCGGGAAATACGCATGCGTGCCCTCCAGAGGTTCGGAATGCGGCCGGACGGTCGGTCGTACGGTCCGCGTGGACTGAAGACAACGTCACGACGAAAAAGCGCGCGGTGCAGGCGGAGCACGCTGCGATCGGGCCGCGGCGTCATACCAGCCGCGACAATGTTGGATGCCCCGGGGAATTAGCGCAAGAGCCGGGGGCAGCTCTTCCGGCCATGTTTCAGTGCGCCGCCGGTGCCCGAGCGGCTTGCCCTACTCGGAAAGGCCGAGCAGCGCGAGAACAATGGCGTCGATCGCCATGGAGGACGCCCGGTTGCCACTCGATTCGGCCACGAGCCCGCTCACCAGTGCGATCGCGAGCTCGGCGATCGCCACCCGGCCGATCCGGGGCCGCACGGCGAGCACCGAGAACAGGCGGCCCATCAACCCGCTCACCGCGACCCGTCGCGCGCCCAATGCGCCGTGGGCGGTGGACCGCACATCCGCCGCCGGCCACTCGGCGAGCGCGAGGAGTCCCCGCCATTCACCCAAGGCAATCTCGGCATCCACCCATCGCCGAAGGTCGTCCACCGCCGCGGGGGCGGTGGATGTGGCGAGCGCGCCGCGCGCGCGCTCCGCGATCCGCTCGCCGAGGCGCACCGCCACACGGGCGAGCAGCGCATCCTTGTCCTGATAGTGGTAGTGGATCAGACCCTTGCTCACGCCGGCGCGGTCGGCCACGTCGTGCATCGCGAGCGCGCCCGCGCCGCGCAGGACGAGCTCTTCCTGCGCCGCCTGCAGGATACGCGCTGGTGCGTCCGGCTGCGCGTCGTCGACGCCCTTGCGCGTCGCCCGGGATTCAATCATCGCGCCGCCTCGCGTAAGTTGTGCGCATGAGCGCGCCCACCTTCCCGAACCTGACCGTGTCGGAGCATCCCCTCGTCCGGCACAAGCTGTCCATCCTCCGCGATCGCGCGACCCCGACCAAGCTTTTCAAGGAGCTCGTCGAAGAGATCGCGATGCTGCTCGCGTACGACGCACTGCGGGATCTGCCGCTCGAGCCGGCGTCCGTGGACACGCCGCTCGAGACGACCACGGGGTGGCGCGTCGCCGGCAAGAAGCTCACGCTCGTCCCGATTCTACGCGCCGGGCTCGGGATGGTCGAGGGGGTGCTCCGCCTCGTGCCCGCGGCGCGCGTCGGACACATCGGGCTCTACCGGGATCACGACACCCTTCAGCCGGTGGACTACTATTTCAAGGTGCCGGGCGATGCCGCGGAGCGAGAGTTCTTCCTGCTCGATCCGATGCTCGCCACCGGCGGCAGCGCGGTAGCGGCGGTCAAGTCGCTCCGCCGCGTGGGCGCGGTGCGGATCCGAATGCTCTGTCTCGTCGTGGCGCCCGAAGGCGTGGCGCGCATGGCCGCCGAGTGCCCCGAGATCCCGATCATCGCGGCGTCGCTCGACCGAGAGCTCAACCAGAACGGTTACATCCTGCCCGGACTCGGCGACGCCGGCGATCGGCTCTTCGGCACGCGGTAGCCGCCCCCGGCCCGCGGGGTGCTCACTTGCCGATGCAGAACGATCGGAAGAGCTGATCGAGCACATCCTCGCGATCGACCACCCCGATCAATTCCTCCAGCGCGGCGCCGGCGGCCCGGAGATGGACCGCGGCCACCGTCGCCGGGAGCCCACCCGCCCCCCACGCGCCCAGGAACGCCCGCACTTCCTCGCCCGCCCGTGCTACCGCCCATCGATGGCGCTCGCGCGTGAGCAGTGCTTCGGCGCCGTCCACTTCCGGGTGCCGCACCGCGAAGAGCCGCGCGATCGCGTCGGCGACCGCGCCGATCCCCGCGCCGCTGACGGCGCTCGCCGCGATCGGTCTTGATAAGTCGCCGTTGGGTACTATATCGAGATCACTTTCGTCGCTGATGGCGACTAAATCGCTCTTCGTCCGTACCAGCAAACGGGGCGCCGCGGTCAGCGCCGCCACGTCACTCGCCGCGGCCCGAAGGCCCGCCGCGGACTCGACGCAGACCAGCACCAGATCCGCGTGGCCGACGTAGCGTTCCGCCACCTCGATCCCCAGCTGCTCCACGGGATCGGGCGACCCCTCCCGCAACCCCGCCGTGTCCACGAGGCGCACCGTCCAACCATGGATGTCGAGCACCGCCTCCAGCGCGTCCCGCGTTGTGCCCGGCACTTCAGCCACGATGGCGCGCGTTCGCCCGATGAGCGCGTTGAATAGCGACGACTTCCCGCTGTTCGGCGGCCCCGCGAGCACCACCAGGGCGCCGTCGCGCATGATCTCGCCGGCGTGCGACGTCGCGGCCAGCGCGTCGAGCGCGCCGAGCAGCTCCGCCGCGTGTCGCGCGACGGTGTCGCGGGCGAGCGGGCCATCGTCCTCCTCGGGAAAATCGATCTCGTAGGCGAGCAAGGCCTCCAGCGCGATCACCCGTTCGCGGAGCGCGGCGATCCGCCGGGTGAGCGCGCCGTCGAGCTGATGCAGGGCGGCGCGGAGCATCGCCGCCGAGCGCGCATCCACGAGGTCCGCCACGGCTTCCGCCTGGAGCAGATCCATTTTCCCGTTCGACACCGCACGACGCGTGAATTCGCCGGCCGTCGCCTGGCGCGCGCCCGCCGCGAGCAGCGTCGAGAGCGCGAGGGCGGGGACCAATTGCCCGCCGTGCGTTGCCAGCTCGAGCACGTCTTCGCCAGTGAAGGAGCGCGGCGCGCCGTACGCGGTAACGATCACCCGATCCACCGCGCTGCCATCAGCGGATGTCCGAAGCGTGGCGAGATACGCGCTCCCCGGCATCCATCGGAAGGGATCGAGCACGGCCGCGCCGATCCGCTGCACGTCGGGTCCGCTCACGCGCACCATGGCGAGCGCGCCTCGTCCGCGCGCCGTCGCAAGCGCCGCGATCGTATCCTCCGCGCCGGGCAGGACCGCCTTTCCCTTCCTGCTCATCGGCCGATCGCGATCCTTGTCCGTCGCCGCCGCTCCCGCTCCCTCGCTACCCCGCCGCATTCTTCGCGCGTTCCTTCGCGATCAACCACTGCTGCGGCAGCGCCGCGACGTTCTGCACGGCGTAGTAGAGGTTCAAGCCGGCCGGGAAGCTGACGAAGAGCACCACCATGAACACCGGCATCAGGTACCCCATCATCTTCGCCTGCGGGTTCGGCGGCGAGTTGCGCAGCCCCACCCACGAGAGGGCCAACATCGAGATCCCCATGACGATCGGCAGGATGAAGTACGGATCCTTCTGCGAGATGTCGGGGAGCCAGAGGAAGGAGACACCGCGGAATTCGATCGTGTTCTGGAAGACGAAGAACAGGGCGAAGAGCACCGGCATCGGGATGAGCAGCGGCAAGCAGCCGGAGAACTGGCTGAATGGTGTCATGCCATGCGACTGCAGCAGCTTCATGTACTCCGCGTGCATCTTCTCCGGGTTCGCCTTGTAGCGCTGCTGCAGCGCCGTCAGCTGCGGCTGGATGCGCTGCATGCGCAGGCTGCTCCGCATCGCGCTCTGGTTCAGCGGCCAGAGGATGATCCGCACGGCGACGCCGAAGATCACCAAGACCCATCCGTAGTTGAGGCGGAAGGTGTCGTGCATCCAGAGCAAGAGGCGCATGATCGGCGTGGCGAACGGCTGCACGACGGTCTGCATGAAGCCGCCGTACGGATTCGCGTGCTCCAACTCGTGGCCGAGCGCCACCAGCCGCTGCCACTGTTGCGGGCCGGCGTAGATGTCGAAAGTGAAGCGGCCCTCGCTGTCGGGAGTGACGATCACCTCGCCCGTCGCCACCGATGGCACCTTGCTGGTGGCCGCCGGGGCGGTGAAGAACGCCGGCCCGCTCAATTGCCCGCGCGATGGGGCCAGCACCGCGAGCAGAAAGTATTTGCTCTTGCTCGCCACCCAATTGAATGGTCCCGCCTTCGCGATCAGCCGGTTCTTCTCCACCTTGGCGAAGGGCACGCTCTCGGCGCCATCGGTGGCCGGCTTCACGACGAAGGCCAGGTGATGCTGATCGTCGAGCGAGTCCGCCTCCGACGACGCGAGCCCAACCGGCATCATGATCGCGAGGCGGGCCGGCGCAGCGCCCACACTATTCAGCGTACCGGTGACTCGAACCAGGTAGCTATCGGCGACGAATGCGTATTGCAGATCGATCTTCGCGATCGCCAATGCGCCGTCGTACCGGAGTACGCGCGCCGAGCCGAGCCGACTCGTGTCGGCGTGGAGCCGGACCGTCGCGAGATCGACGGTGTCGGCTCCCGCGAACACGCGATAGCTCACGAGCGCGGCGCCACGGCGATTCAGCGCCACCTTCCGGTTCCGCGCCGGCAACACCATGTAGTCGCCGAGCTCCACGCCGATCAGCGCGCCGCCGGCATTGCTGAAGCGGAAGGTCGCCCTCGGCGTCGCCACGCTCGCTGTCTCGGCGGCGAAGGCCGCGGTGGGCACCGCCGTCGAGCTCACCGGCGGTGGACCGAGTGGCGGCGCGTTCGCCGTTGCCGCGCTCGGCAGCGCGGCGCTCGGCGCGCTCGAATTCGCGGTCGAGTCACCGCCCGCCGGCAGCACCGGCGCGGGTGCCGGCGGGAAGATGTACGGGGTGATCAATAGCACGCCCGCCGCCAGAACGAACGCGAAGATTATGCGCTTATCCATGATGACTCAGGTGGGTCACGGGACCGGATCGAATCCGCCCGGATGGAACGGATGGCACCGCAGGATCCGCCTCACAGCCAACGAGCCGCCGCGCCACGCGCCGTACTTCTCGAGCGCTTCGAGTGCGTAGTTGGAGCAGGTCGGATAATAGCGGCACGCGGGCGGCAGCAGCGGCGAGATCGCCGTTTGATACGCGCGCACGATGATGATGAACAGCCAGCGCATCACGGCACCGGCGGCGGCGCGCCAACCCGCTGCCGGATGACACGCACGTCATCCCGCAATTCGTCGAAGGTCGCCTGGTAGGCCTCGGGACGCGCCCGGATCAGCACATCGCTGCGCCCGACATGCGCTAGCAGCTCGCGGCGAACGATCTCCCCCAGCCGTCGCTTCACGCGATTCCGCGCGACTGAGGTCCGGCCGAACTTGGGTACCACAATCCCGATCCGCCCTAAATGGACAAGGGAAGCGCTGACCCGGACATCACAGTGCGCGGTCCGGATGCGCTTCCCTTCTCGAACGACATGCTGGATCTCGCCCGCGCGAGCCAAGCGGCGCGCGCGCGGAAAGCGAGCGCGTTCAGGCGCCGGCGTACTTGGACGGAAGCTGAACGGCGAGGCGCTTGCGCCCCTTCTTGCGACGACGGCTCAGGACTTCGCGTCCCCAGCGCGTCGCCATGCGCGTACGATAACCGTGCGTGCGGATGCGGCGCTTGTTCCGGGGACGGTAGGTTGGCTTGCCCATACATGCTCCACGCGGGAAATCATCAACGATGTGAGGTGTAACCGACTAAAAGTAGCGCGCACAAACGGTTGGGTCAATACACGCGCTCTTTCGCATGAATGCGCGCGCAGATCATCGATGACGACCGACTAAGTGAACGATCGCTCTCGCCGCGTGAAAGCGGACAAAACGTCGCATTGACTTTTCCACAACGAATCTCTAGGTTCGCGTCCCCCCGCACTCACCTGCCACGAATGTCTTTGAGCGCTCCTGAAATCTGGTCCCTGCTCCTCAGCCGCGCTCGTGCGGAGTTGCCTGAGCAGACCTATCGGACCTGGTTGGAGCCGACTCAAG
The DNA here is from genome assembly GCA_043762555.1 of Gemmatimonadaceae bacterium. Classification (GTDB taxonomy): domain Bacteria; phylum Gemmatimonadota; class Gemmatimonadetes; order Gemmatimonadales; family Gemmatimonadaceae; genus DATKOH01. The sequence continues at coordinate 17,686 of JAYUMO010000349.1, forward strand.
CGATTGGTCTCGAAGGCGATACGATCATCGTGACCGCACCGGATCGATTCGCCGCCGAGTGGAATGATTCGAAACACGCGCCACTGCTCTCGAGTTATGCGCCGCTCGTGCTCGGGCGGCCGCTGAGTGTGGCGTTCCGCGTGGACGAGGAGCGGCGTACGCGTCCGCAGATGGATTTCTTCGTCGCGCCCACGCCGGAACCGAAGAGCGCCCGAGTCGCGCGCGAGGCAGAGGTGCTTCGGCTGAGCGAACGCTACACCTTCAAGAACTTCGTCATCGGCAAGTCGAACGAATTGGCGGCGGCCGCGGCACAGGGTGCGGCGGCGGCGCCGGGGAAGGTGTACAACCCGCTCTTCATCTACGGCGCCACCGGGCTCGGCAAGACGCATCTGATGCAGGCGGTGGCGCACGACATTTTGTTGCGGTTGCCGGAGATGCGCATCCGTTACGTGGGCTCGGAGCAATTCACGAACGAGCTCGTCGCGTCGATCCAGGAGCGCTCGACGCC
>JAYUMO010000350.1:0-4876 GCA_043762555.1 Gemmatimonadaceae bacterium
CTGCCGTTCACCGAGAGCGAGGGGAAGAGCGGCGCGCGCGCCACGCCGGCCTGGGCGCGGTACTCCGTGATCCGCGCCCGCGCCACGGCCAGATCGCGGTTCTGGCGCAGCGCCGTGCGAACGAGGCCGGTGAGCACCGTATCGTGCAGGATGTCGAGCCACGCGAGATCGGCGATCGAGTCGGCGGCGAGATGGCGGGGCGGCAAGGACGCGACGCCTCCGGCGGGCGCGGAGTCGGCGGCGCGCGCCCGCGCGAGCGAGTCGAAGAAGGCCTTGGCGGAATCGGACGGGCGGCCCGCTCCCACCTGCGTAGCGGGCGCGACCACCGGCTCCGCGCGATACGACGGTCCCACCATGCACGCCGCGAGGAGGCAGAGGGCGAGGGGCACCGCAGCGCGGCGGATCATCGGGCCGCTCCCCGCTCCGCCAGCGAACGGATCAGTCGGAAGAAGAGCGGGATGAAGAAGATTCCCACGCCGGTGGCGACGACCATCCCCGCGAACACCGTGGTGCCGATCGAGTGGCGGCTCACGGCGCCCGCGCCCCCCGCGACGACCAGCGGCGACACGCCGAACACGAAGGCCAGCGACGTCATGAGGATGGGTCGGAAGCGCTCCCGCGCCGCCTCCACCGCCGCGTCCACCACCGAGCGCCCGCGGTCGCGCAGATCGTTCGCGAATTCCACGATCAGGATGGCGTTCTTCGCCGCCAGCCCCACCACCGTGAGCAGCCCCACCTGCACGTAGATGTCGCTCGGCGTCCCCCGCAGCCAGATGCCCAGATAGGCGCCGAGCACACCGAACGGCACGCCCAGCAGCACGGCGAAGGGGAGCGACCAGCTCTCGTACTGCGCGGCGAGCACGAGGAAGACGATCACCAACCCCAGCCCGAAGACGAGCGCCGCCGTGCCGCTCGACGCGCGCTCCTGGTACGACTGGCCGGAGTAGCCGAGCCCGATCCCCGCGGCGCCGAACTTACTCTCGATCAGCCCGTCGAGCTGGGCCATCAATTCGCCCGAGCTGTGCCCCGGTTTGGGCTGGGCCGTGATGAGCGTCGAGGTGAAGCCGTTGAAGCGCGAGATGAGCGTCGGTCCGCTCCGGAGCTCCACCCGTGCGAGCGCCGACAGGGGGATCATCGCGTCGTGCGCGCCGCGCACGTAGAAGCGCCCGATGTCGGCCGGCGTCTGCCGGAAGGGGGCCTGTGCTTCGATCTGCACGCGGTAGGTGCGCCCATACAGGTTGAAGTCGTTGATGTACAGCGTGGAGAGCATCGCCTGCAGCGTGCCGAAGAGGTCGCCCATCTTCACGCCGCGCGACTTCGCCGCCGCGCGATCCACCTCCACGTAGAGCTGCGGCACGTTCACGCGGATGTTCGCCCCCACCCCCGCCGCCGCGGGGAGTTGGTTCGCGGCCTGCACGAACTCTCCGACCTGCGCCGCGAACTGCTGCACAGTTTGTCCGCTCCGCGCCTGGATGTTGGTCTCGACCCCGGCGGTGGCGCCGAGCCCGAAGATCTCGGGAAGGTTGAACGCGAACCCCACCGCGTCCTGCATGCCGAAGATCCGGCCGTTCATCCGCCCAATGACGGCGTCGATCGCGTCCTTGCCCGACCGTTCGTCCCACGGCTTGACGTTCACGAAGATCGTGGCGCTGTTGCTCTGGCTCGCGCGGCTGAGGATGTCGAAACCCACCAGCGCGACCACATTCCTCACCGCCGGCTCCGAACGCAGGAAGCCCTCCACGCGCTCGACCACCGCGGTGGTGCGCTCCAGGGAGGCGGCGTCGGGGAGCTGCACCGCGATCGCGAAGTAACCTTTGTCCTCTGTGGGGATGAAGGCCGTCGGCACGCGCTTGAAGATCACGAATGCCAACGCCAGCAGGAGGACGAAGGCGCCCACCCCGGCGCGGGGACGGCCGAGCACGCGGCCCACCGCCCCCACATAGCCGCCGGTGACGCGGCGGAACCCGGCGTTGAAGGCGCCGAAGAATCCGGTCGCGTGCGCCTCGCTCGCTTCTTTCAGGAGGAGCGCGCAGAGCGCGGGAGTGAGCGTGAGCGCCGTGATCCCCGAGAGCACGACCGCGATCGAGATCGTGATCGCGAACTGCTTGTACAGCTCGCCGGTGACGCCGCCGGTGAAGGCGACCGGCACGAACACCGCGACCAGCGAAAGCACGATCGCCACCAGCGCGCCGGCCACCTGCCGGATCCCCCGGTCGGCGGCGACGCGCGGCGACACCCCCTCGGCGGCCATGATCCGCTCCACATTCTCGATCACCACGATCGCGTCATCCACCACGATGCCGATCGCCAGCACGAGAGCGAAGAGCGTGAAGGCATTGATCGAAAGCCCCAGCACGCTCAGCCCCAGGAAGGTGCCGATCACGCTCACCGGCACCGCCAGCATCGGGATCAGGGTGGCGCGCCAGCTCTGCAGGAAGATGAAGACCACCAGCGACACCAGGAGCATTGCCTCGACCAGCGTCTTCACGACCTCCTTGATCGATGCGGTGACGAAGGGCGTCGTGTCGAATGGGATCTGGGCGGTGATCCCGGCCGGGAAGGTGCGCGCCAGCTCATCCAGTCGGCGCCCCACGGCGTCGCGCACGGCCAGCGCGTTGGCGCCGGGGCGCAGGTAGATGAGCGCGAACGCGGTGGGGTGCCCGTTGAGGCGGGCGGCGAAGTCGTAGCTCTGCGAGCCGAGGTGGGCCCGGCCCAGGTCGCCGATCCGAACGAGCGAACCGTTGGGGAGGGCGCGCACCACGATGCTGTCGAACTGCTCCGGGTTCTGGAGCCGGCCCGCGGCGGTGACCGGGATCGTGAGCTGCGTGCCCGGCAGCGCGGGCTCGCGGCCGATGCGCCCCGCCGGGTTGGTGGTATTCTGCTCGCGCACGGCGTCGGCGACATCGGTCACCGTCACGCCTAGCCGCGACATCTTGTCCGGATCGAGCTGGAGGAGCATCGAGAACTGCAACCCGCCGAAGGTCTGCGCATTGCCCACGCCGGGCACCCGCTTCAGCTCGTCCTCTACGTAGAGCTTGAGATAGTTAGTGAGGTATGGCGCGTCGTATCGCGGATCGGTGGAGCTGAGCCCCACCACGGCTAGGATGTCGGTATTCGCCTTGAGAATGGTGACGCCGGTCTGCCTTACCGCATTGGGGAGCAGCGGCTGCGCCAGCTGCACGGCATTCTGCACGTCCACCGCCGCGAGATCCTGATCGCGGTTGACGTCGAAGTACACCTGGAGCCCCATGCTCCCGTCGCCGGCGTTCGCGGACGAGTAGTACAGCAAGCCCTGGAGGCCCGACAGCTGCTCCTCGATCGGTCCGGCCACGGCATCGGCCACGTCCGTCGCAGTGGCGCCGGGATAGAACGCGGTCACCTGCACCGCCGGGGGCGTGATCTGCGGATAGCGGGACACCGGCAGCAGCCGGATCGAGAAGACGCCGAGCAGCGTGATCACGATCGAGATCACCGCCGCGAGCACCGGGCGCCGGATGAAGAAGTAGCCGATCGCGGGCGACCCCTCCGCCGGCGACGCCGGAGGGGCGTGCCGCTCCGCGCTCATCGGTCCGACCCGAGCGTGGCGGCGCTGTCGGCGAGCGGCAGCGGCACCACGGTGCGACCGGGCATGACCTTCTGCACGCCGTCCACCACCACGCGATCACCGGATTGGAGCCCCGCGGTGATGATCCACCGGTCGCCGCTCCAGCGCCCCGGCTGCACGTCACGCGCGCTGACCGTGTCGCCCTTACCTACTATGTAGACGAACTGCCGTCCGAGCCCGCTCTGGACCGCGCGCTGCGGGATCGCGAGGGCGCTGTCGCGCGCGAAGCCGACCAGGCGCACGCGCACGAACTGCCCGGGCATGAGCAGACGGTCGGTGTTCCGGAAGTCCGCGCGGAGCTCGCGCGTGCCGGTGGCCGCGTCGAGCGATGGCGCGAGGAAGTCGAGCCGCCCGTCGCGCGGCAGGAGCACGCCGTCGGGGAGGATCACCTGCACGCGGAGCGGGCTCCCGGGGCGGAGCAGCGCGCGCGCCGTCGCGCTTCGCTGCCACTCGAGCAGCTGATCGGAGGAGGGGCGGAAGGTGATGTACACCGGGTCGAGCCGATCGATGGTGGTGAGCAGATCGGACGGCCCGGTCACACGCGCCCCCACCTCGAGCAGCGCGCGTCCCACGCGACCCGCGATCTCGGCGCGGATCTCCGTGTCGTCCAAGTCCTTCTTCGCCTGGTCGAGCGCGCCCTGGGCGGCCGTCATCTGGGCGCGCGCGTTGTCCACGTCCTGCTCCGCCACGGCATGCCGCGCGAGCAGCGGTTCTAGGCGATCGAAGTTCTGCTTGGCGTTCTGAGAGCGCGCCAACGCGCTGCGGTAGGCCGCGTCGTAACGCACGCGGTCGAGCCGGTAGAGCACGTGCCCGGACTCGACGATCGCACCCTCGTTGAACTCGCGGGCAATGATGATGCCGTCCACGCGCGCGCGAACGTCCACGCGCCGATAGGGCTCTACTTCACCCGGGAACTCGAAGGACTCGGGGACCGTCTCGGGCCGAACCGTGACCACCGTCACCTGGGGCGGAGGAAAACCACCGGGCGCGGCCGCCTTCCCGCAGCCTGCGATCATCGCGACGCCCAGGAGGGCAGACACCCAGGGGCCGCGGCCCAGCCGATCGACCGACCTCATAGTGACCATGGTTCGAGTTCTCGAGATGCGCGGATGTAGCGTTCCACGAAGTGCGGCGCCGCGCGCAAGGTTCCCGAGCTAGGGGGCGGTCCACGCCACCACGTCCCGGCCGCAGTGCTTGCATACTTTGGCACGAACCAGGATCGGCTCGGCGCAGTATGGACACTCGCGCTCGGCACGGTCGTTCGTCGCACCC
>JAYUMO010000351.1:0-13565 GCA_043762555.1 Gemmatimonadaceae bacterium
CCGCGTCGGCCGGCTTGAGCTGCGCCATCCGGTCGTCGAGCTGCTGGCGCGCGTTGCGCACCGTGAGCAGCGCGGTGACTCCGGCGGAGATCGTGTCGCGCACCTTCATCTGGAAGTCGAACTGCGCCTTGAGCGCGGCGGCATCCGCCGTGCCGCGCGGATCGTTGACGAGCCGGAAGCGCGCCGAGTCCGTCTGGCCGCCCGCGGTCACGCGCACCCAGTAGACGCCGGAGAGCGCCAGCGGGCCATCGGCGTTGACGCCGAGCATCCCGACGAACTCGCGGGCATCCGGGTACTGCATGTTCCAGACGAAGCGGTTGAGCCCCGGCTTGTTCGGGGCGCGCGGGTCGGGCGGCACGCGCTGCGGATAGGGCGGGTTCATGCCGTGCTCCGGCAGTCCCTCGAGCCACGCCGAGAGCGCGGCCGTGTCCACGGGCTGTTGGGCCTTGCGGAGACTGTCGGCGCGCGCGGCCTTCATCGCCTGGCCGCGCACGCTGTCCGCCGCCGCGAGCGAATCCATCCCGCTCTTGAAGGAGCGGATCACCTTCCCCTTCGCATCGAGGATGTCGATCGCCACCGGCTGGTTCGCGCTCGCGAGCGCATAGTGGATGAGGACCCCGCTCGGCGGATTCATCCCCACCGGCTGCGAGGGGTAGCTGAAGAACTCCTCCTGGTTCCCCCACCGGACGCGGTACGCGTCGGCCGGCGGGAACAGTGCCAGCGGCCGCTTGAACGCATCGGGCATCATCCGTCGGAGCGCCGAGATGTCATCCAGGATCCAGAAGGACCGGCCGTGCGTCGCGACCACGAGATCGTTGTCCTTGATCACGAGATCGTGCACCGGCACGATCGGCAGATTGCGCTTGAGCGAGCGCCAGTGCGCGCCGTCGTCGAAGCTCACGTACACCGTCTTCTCGGTGGTGGCGAACAACAAGCCGCGCCGGATCGGATCCTCGCGGACCGCGCGGGTGAATTCCTCGGCCGGGATCCCGGTGACGATCTTGGTCCACGTCTTGCCGTAGTCGGTGGTCTTGTAGAGGTACGGCGCGTTGTCCTGCAGCTGGTAGCGGTTGGCCGCCACGTAGGCGGTGGCCGCGTCGTAGTGCGACGCCTCGATGATCGAGATCCGCGTGAATGGCGTCACGTCCTTCGGCGTCACGTCCGCCCACGTCTTGCCGCCGTCGGTGGTGACATGGATGAGCCCATCATCGGAGCCGGCCCACATCACGTCCTTCGCCTTGGGCGACTGCGCGAGCGCGAAGACGGTCGCGTAGTACTCCGCCGTCGTCTGGTCGTGCGTGATCGGCCCGCCGGAGATCCCGGTGGTCTTCGGATCGTTGCGCGTCAGGTCGGGTGAGATCGGCGTCCAGTGCTGCCCCTGATCGGTGCTCTTGAAGACGACGTTCCCGCCCGTGAACACGACGTTCGGATCGTGCGGCGAGATGAGGATCGGCGCCGTCCACTGGAAGCGATAGCGCTGCTCCGACGCCGGATGCCCGTCGGGGGCGGCCGGCCACACGTTGATCACGCGCGCGAAGCCGGTGCGGTGATCCTTCCAGGTGAGTAACCCGCTGTTGTCGCCGCCGTAGGTGATGTCGGGCTTGTCGGGGCGCGCCTCGATCCAGCCCGACTCGCCGCCACCGGGGTCGTACCACTGGTCGAAGGGGATCCCGCCCGGATAGCGACTGGGTCCGCAGAGGGCGCTGTTGTCCTGCTGGGCGCCGCACACGCGGTACGGGAAGTGCGTGGTGGTGGACACATGATAGAACTGCGCCGTCGCATAGTCCTGCTGCGACCAGGTAACGCCGCCGTTGTACGAGACGTTCGCGCCGCCGTCGTTGGATTCGATCATCCGTTGCCCGTTATTGGGCGCGATCCACATGTCGTGGTTGTCACCGTGCGGATCGAGCAGATGACGCCAGGTGGTGCCGCCATCGGTGGACTTATAGAACCCGACGTTCGGCGCGTAGACCACGTTCGGGTCCTTCGGGTCGGCGTAGAGCATCGAGTAGTACCAGGCGCGCTCGCGGAGCTTGTGATCGCCGGTGAGATACTTCCACGTGGCGCCCCCATCCTCGGAGCGATACACGCCGCCAGCGTCCTTGTTCTCCACGAGGGTCCAGACGCGGCCCGGCTTCGCCGGCGACACCGCGAGGCCGATCTTCCCGATCAGCCCGGTCGGCATCCCCGGATTGCGCGTGATCTCCGTCCAATGCTCGCCGGCGTCCACGCTCTTGAAGAGCCCGCTGCCCGCGCCGCCCGAGATGAGCTGCCAGGGCCGGCGCCCTCCTTGCCAGAGCGCCGCATAGAGGACATCCGGATTCGACGGATCGAGGATCAGGTCCGCGGCGCCGGTGGAATCGTTCCTCGAGAGCACCTTCCGCCACGACTTCCCGCCGTCAGTGCTCTTGTACACACCGCGCTCGGGATTCGGGCCGTAGGCCGCGCCCTGCGCGGCCACGTACACGATGTCCGGATTGATCGGGTGCACGCGCACGCGCGAGATCTGCCCCGACTTCTCGAGGCCCATGCTCGTCCAGGTGGCGCCATCGTCCGTCGTCTTCCACACGCCGTTGCCGGCGGAGACGTTGCCGCGGATCCCCCACTCGCCGGTGCCGACGTACACGATGTCGGGGTTCGTCTCGCTCACGCCGATCCCCCCGATCGTGCCGCCGAAGTACTTCTCGCCGCTCGGCGTCCATGTGTCGCCGCCGTCCGTCGTCTTGTAGACGCCGCCGCCAGTGGTGCCCATCCAGAACTCGGCGACGCGCGTCGCCGATCCCGCCACCGCCACCGAGCGCCCTCCGCGGTAGGGACCGATCTCGCGCCACTTGAGCGCGTTGAAGGCGGTGGAATCGAATGCCGTGGCATCCACCATCGAGACTTGGGCGGTGGCGCGGGCGAGCGGCATCAGGGCGAGGACGAGGGCGCCCAGCGGCAGCGAGCGCCGGCGCAAGAATGCGTGCATCACGAGAGGACTCCGAACGAATGAGTGGGAGCACAATTCTGCCGCGCCGCGCCGGAAAGCGGAAGAGGCGGGCGCCCTACAGCACCCGCCTCTTCACCTGAAGGAATCAGATGGCGTCCTATCCCTTCGCCTTCTTCGCGGCCACCCACTCCCGAATGCGCGCCTCGAGCAGATCGAGCGGGATCGCGCCCTGGCCGAGCACCTGATCGTGGAACTCGCGGATGTCGAACTTGGCGCCGAGCTCGCTCTGCGCGTACGCGCGCAACTCCTTGATCTTGAGCTCGCCCGTCTTGTACGCCAGCGCCTGCCCCGGATCGGTGATGTAGCGGTCGACCTCGACGACGATATCGTGCTCGGTCTTCGCGCTGTTCTCCGTGAAGTACGTGATCGCCTGCTGGCGCGTCCAGCCGAATTCGTGCATGCCGGTGTCGATCACGAGCCGCACCGCGCGCCACATCTCGTACGTCAGCTGGCCGAACTTGGAATAGGGGTCCGTGTACATCCCGAGCTGCGGGCCGAGGCTCTCCCCGTACAACGCCCAGCCTTCCACGAACGCGGTGTAGCCGCCGTAGCGGCGGAATTTCGGCACCCCTTCGAGCTCCTGCGAGAGCGCGATCTGCAAATGGTGCCCCGGCACCGACTCGTGCAGCGAGAGCGCCTCCATCTCCCACTTCGCCCGCGCGCTCAGATCGTACGTGTTCACGTAGTAGTAGCCCGCGCGCGCGGCATCTGGCGAACCCGGCTGGTAGTACGCCATCGTCGCGGACTTCGCGATATAGCTCGGGATCGTCGCCACGCCGTACGTCAGCCGCGGCAGCTTGCCGAACAACTTCGGCAGTTCCGGATCCACCCGCTTCACGAGCTCGCGGTAGGCGCGCACCAGGCTGGCCGAATCCGTGAAGTAGAACCGTGGATCGGTGCGCAGGAATTTCACAAAGTCCGCGAAGCTCCCCTTGAAGCCGACGGCGGCGATCACGCTGTCCATCTGCGCGCGGATCCGCTTCACCTCGGCGAGTCCCGTCTCGTGGATCTGCTTGGGAGTGCGGGTGGTGGTGGTCTGGATGCGCACGTTGTAGGCGTACCACGCCTCACCGTCGGGCAGCGCGCTCATCGCGATCGACTCGCGCGCCCCGGGCACGTACGTCTTCTCCAAGTAGTCGTGCAGCGTCTGGTACGCCGGCTTCACCTCCGTGTTGTACGCCGCCACCGCCGCGGCGGTGAGGCGCTCGCGGTCGGCGGCGCCGATGTTCGTCGGGAATCGCGTGAAGGGACCGAGGAGCGGGCTCTTCATCGGATCGGCGGTGAGCAACGCCTGCACCTGCCCCGGCACATCGCGCAGCGTGATCTTCGGCCAGATCACGCCGGCCGCGAGCCCCTTCTGCAGCAGCACGGTGGTCTGTTCGAGCACCACCGGAACGCCGTGCAACCGCGCGAGGATGTCCTCGTAGTCGGCCACCGTGGAGTTCGGGTTCTCCGCCAGCGTCTCCGAGAGGCCCTGTGGGCCGCCGCGCGGACCGATCGCGAGATACTCACCAGGGAAGCGCGTGCCTTCGATCGCGTCCACCGTGTTCTTCTTGAAGAGATCGTAATTGAGCTGATCGGCGGCCGAGAGCGCGCCGCGATCGATCGAGTTGATCACCGCCAGCGGCAGCTGGAGTTCCTTTTTTCGCCGCGCGATCGCATCGAGCGACTGATCGGTCCAGCGGCCGTTCTGCCCCGGATAGCCGACCGCGGTCGCGCCCTCGGGGTACTCGATATTGCCGTACTCCCAGTCGAGGTCGAACAGGTTGTGCAGGCGCATGCTGTCGGCTGCCTGCCCTTTCTGCGCGACGAGGGCGTTGTAGCGCGCGGGCCAGTCGTGGACGGCGGGTTGTTGGGCGGTGGCGCGGGAAGCGAGCACGAGCGCCAGGCCGAGCGCAATTGAACGCATCGATCTCTCCGGGAGGAATGGGAAGCGACGAGGCGGGAACGTAGCCGCTATGCGCGGAGCGTCAACGGTCGACGGTCAAGAGCAAGCGGTCCATAGTCCGTAGTCCATAGTCCGTAGTCCGCAGGGAGACAGTAGACAGTGGGGGGCGGTGGGGCCGAGGGCCGAGACCCGCAGTCACCTCGAGAGCCACCTCTTCAATACCTCCGCCACCGCCTCCGGCGCCGTCTCCGGCGGATAGTGCATCACATCGGGCAACACATCGAGCGTCGCGTTGGGGATCGCCTGCTGGAGCTGGCGGCCGAGCGAGAGCGGCAAGATCGGGTCGTCCGCCCCCCAGATGACCGACACGGGCATGTCGATCTGCGGAAGGCGCGGCGCGAGCGCGATCGTCTCCTCGGGGTCGAGCGCGGCGACGTGCGCGAGGAGCGCTTCGCGTCCACCCGGTGATTCGAAGGGACGCAGGTACATCTCCACCGAGCGCGCTCCGTGCTCCATTTCCTCGTACGCGCCCTTGAGTGCGCGGCGCAGCGCCGACATCAACGGCTTCGCGGGCATCCGGCGCGCGATGGGCAGGGCCGACCGCGCCAACTTGAGCTCCCGCGGCGGCCACGCGTCGAAGCCCACCGACGCGATGAGCGCGATCCGCGCGACCCGCTCCGGGTGATCCACCGCGAGCTGTTGCGCGATCCCGCCGCCGAGATCGTGCCCCACGAACGCCGCACGCGGGATGCGCAGCGCATCCATGAGCGCGAGCACGCGGCCGCCGTGCGCGGCGATGCTCAGGTCGTGCGTCCCCGGCCGGTCGCTGCGTCCGTAGCCGAGCAGGTCGAGCACGACCACGCGATGCCCCGCCGGGACGAGCGGCACCACGTCGCGCCACAGATGCGATGACGCCGGGAATCCGTGGAGGAAGATGACCGGGTCGCCCGTTCCCCGAGAGCCCGCGGCGTAGTAGTAGAGGCGCGCGCCGGAGACCTCTACGAACTCGCCGCGCAAGCGCTCCTCACACCGCCACCGGGGCCCGCCATTCGACGATCCGCCCCGCGATCGCCGACGCCGCCACCGTGTAGGGTGACGCGAGATAAAGCTGCCCCGGTCCCGAGCGGCCCGGGAAGTTCCGGTTGATCGCGGAGATCGTGACCTCGGTCTTCGTGCGCGACACGCCGGGGCCCGCGTTGATGCACGCGCCGCAGCTCGGCTCGATGAAGGTGGCGCCCACCGCGGCGAAGGTCTGGTCGTAGCCGCGCGAGCGGCAGTACGCGAACACCTCCTGCGAGCCGCACTGGATGAAGCAGCGCACATCCGGGTGCACCTTCTCCCCGCGGTCGAGCGCTTCCCGGAAGACGCGGGCGTACATGTCCATGTCCTCCTTCTTCCCCGCGGTGCACGAGCCGGCGTACGCGATATCCACCTTCACCTCAGCGGGGAGCTCATCCACATAGAGGCCATTCCCCGGGTCGCCGGGCAGCGCGATCATCGGGCGCAGCACCGACGCGTCGATCTCGATCACCTTCGCGTACTCGGCGCCGTCGTCGGAGCGGAGCCCGTCGCAGAGCGCGCGCGCCGCGGCCGGCGTCATCGCGCGCTGCGCGACGAGATACTCCACGGTCTTCGCGTCGGGGGCGATGATGCCGGTGAAGGCGCCCACCTCGGCGGCCATGTTGGTCATCGTCGCGCGCTCATCCACCGAGAGCGCTTCCACGGATTCGCCGGCGTACTCCACGATCTGCCCGATCGCCTCGCCGTTCTTGATGTAGGGATGGCGCAGGATCTCGAGCATGAAATCCTTGGCCGTCACGTTGTCCGGCTTCGCGCCGCGCACCAGCACCTTGAACGACTTCGGCACCTCGACGCGCACATCCTTGGTGATCCACGAATTGAAGATCGCCGTGGTCCCGACACCGAAGGCGATGCAGCCCACCGCGCCCGCATGCGGCGTGTGCGAGTCGCTGCCGATGATCACCTGGCCGGGGAGCGCGTGCGCCTCGAGGATCTTGCTATGGCAGATCGCCTCCGAGCCGGCGGAATTGAGCGCGCCCATGAGATTGAGCCGCTGCTCCAGCTGGCCGTAGAGGCGTATTCCCTTCGCCGCCGCGAAGGCGCGCTGCTTCTGCTCGAGCTGGTTCGCGACGTCGAGCAGGCCCATCTGCACGTGCTCCTCGCGCATCACTTGATCGAGGAAGGTGAGATGGTCGCGGAAGAAGAACACCGACGACGGATCGTTCACCGGCTCGTCCTTCCCCACCAGCTCCTCGAAGAAGATCGCCGCCATCGGCGTCACGTACTCGTGACTGAAGCGGATGTCGGTCTGCACGAACCCCTCGTCGCCCGGCTTCACCGCGCCGACGCCGACGCGCCCCGCCGCCGCGTCCACCACCCAGTGCCGCGCGAAGATCTTCTCGGCGATCGTCATCGGCCGCGCGCGCGTGGTCACGGCGGGCACCGTCGCCCGCCCCTGCAAACGCGCGACGTTGTAGTTGAAGAGCCCGCCGTACTCGATGATCCCGCGCGTGATGCCGCCCTCGGAGAACCCCTTCGTGAATTCGGTGAGCGGGATCTCCTCGCCGCGGCGCACGCGCTCGATCAGGCCGAAGTCGGTGCTCGTGTAGACGCCCAGGTTCTGGCAATTCTCGCGGTAGATGCGCTCGATGTTCTCGGCGATCACCAGGCGGATGCCCGCCATCATCTCGGCGTAGGGCGACTGCTCGCGCGACGATCCTTTCCCGCGCCGTTTTCCGGAGACGCTCGCGACGAAGCCGCCCTTCTTGACCGAGCCGCGCGTGACCGGGAACTCCTCGCCGCACTTGAGCCCGAGATAGGGGAAATCGCCCAGCGTCTCGTCGAAGTAGTAGCAGATGTACGCGGGGGTGATCTCGTCGGTCGAGATGTTCTCGCGCAGCGCCGGCGGGGCCTTCCGGTCGAAGGGCAGGTCCTCCCCCTCGAGCTGCCGGCGCACCAGTGCCGCGTCCGTGGTCAGGAAGAGGACGCGGCCGTCGAAGCGCACCCGATCGGGGACCTTCGACACGGAACGAGCGAGGAGGCTCTTGATCATGGGCGATCAAGGCAAGATGGGCCTCCGTGGGTGGGGGGACAAGGCTGGAACGGCGGGTCTCGGCACTCGGCACTCGGCACTCGGCACTCGGCACTCGGCAACCACCGACTACCTGCTGCTAGATCGGGCGATGGCTGCGGTAATAATGGCGGTTGCGATCACTCCGGTAGTCGCGGCGATCGGCGCGCAGGTCACGACTATCACGGCGATAGTCGCGGCGGTCGTGGCGGAATTCGGAGTGGTCGCCGCGACTTTTTTGGCGGTCGAGGCGCATTTCGTGGCGGTCGCGCTTCATGTCGCGACGGTCGGAGCGCATCTCGTGACGATCGCGCTTCATCTCGCGACGGCCGTACCGGCGGTCGACACGCGGGCCACGGTGGCCAGTGACGGCTGACCGCTGCCCCGGCGGCGTTTCCTGCGGCGTTCCCTGCGGCGTTCCCTGCGCGTTCACGGGGAGCGCGAGGACGGTGAAGATCAGGGCACCGATCGAGAGCATTCCCTTGCGCGACATAGGTCCTCCTCTGTGCTCCTGCGTTTTCCACATGGCACGCCAGTGTGGGTGCCCCTGGTAGAGGAGACGGAGGGGCGCGAGGGGCGTTAAGACGGTGCGCCAGATCACGATTGGCCACTAGCGTTCGCGGTGAAACGTGCTATCCTTCCCCCCGCTTCGCTCCGGGCGCCCGCGTCCGACATTGGACTGCATTGTCCGGCAACGACTTACCTGGGAACATCGAGGGCTTCGTGACCCTGCCGTTGTCGCCTCCGCAGCCGATCCGGCCGGAGGTACCGGAGCCGAACAGCGTGAGCTTCCCGTTGAGCTGGCTCCTCGAAAATGCGTCAGTACCGATACAGTATCGCGCCATAACAGAGATAGCGCGGGGGAGCCTTACGCCGCCCCAGCGCCTGTCGATCCTCCCCTACTCGTATCCGCCCGCATTGCGGCTCGCGCTCGCCCAGCGGGCCGATGGGACCTGGGGCGGACTCATGCTGGCCGTCCCCGCGGCGCGCTCGGAGGTATACGACGGCGTTGGCACGATCGTCGCCTCCCGGCGGCTTCTCGAATACGGCTGGGACCGGGAATCGCCGCCGCTCGCCCTCGCGCGACGCGTGCTCTTCCGTTTGCTCGCCGAGGACGAGGATCCCGCGTATCTCTTCGAGCTCGCGCCGCGCGGGCGCGTGGATCCCGACGCGGTGCGTGCGGGACGCGCGATGCTGCGCGAGGCCGCGGCGGCGGTGCTGGCGCAAGCCGGCTATGAAGATGACCCGCGGCTGCGGGGCGCCGCGCGGCGCATGGTCCTGCGGCTCGACACCTTCCTCCGGAGCCCGCACGCTGCGAAGCCCTTCGCCCGGATCGGCAACCAGCACGTGCTCGTGCCCGAGGCGGCGCCGCCGTCGGTGCACACCCTGATGATGCTCGCGCACATGCCGCTCTTCCGCAGCGAGCACTACGACACGCTCGACCGGCTCTACAGCTATCTGATGCAGCCGGTGCCGCGCGCGACCGCGGCGGTGCGTGTGGGGCGGAAGGTGGTCGCGATGCCGCACCTCGTAATGGGCGATCCGCTCCCTCACCGGAACGCGGCCGACGCCGACGTGCCCGCGGCGCTCTGGTGGCTCGAGATGCTCGCGCGCCTCGGCTTCCTCCGCCGCAATGAGAATTGGGGAAAGCTCTTCGATCGCTTCCTCGACGACTGCGATTCGCGCGGCGTGTGGGAGGCGCCGAAGCGCGCCGCGGTGCTCAAGTCCGCGAACCCGTTCGTGTGGGCGAGCTTCCCGCTCGAGCCGCACGCGACCTCGGAGGACCGGATGGCGAACGTCACCTTCCGGCTCGGGATCATCGGGCGCTACGCGGGGAGGACGCTCGAGATTGGCTGAGGGGGAGTCCGTCCACGGCTTTTCCCTCTTCGCCGCGCGGCCGCGACTCACCCCCGCCGAGATGTACCCGGCCGGTCACCCCGGCCTCACCACGCGATTCATCCGCACGCGCTCCGGCATTCGGGTGCGCGTGGTGGAGTGCGGCGCGCCCGGTGCGCCGCCGGTGGTGTTGCTCAGTGGGTGGGGCGCCTCCGTTTACCTCTATCGCAAGAACCTCCCCGCGCTCGCCGACGCCGGACTGCGCGCGATCGCGGCGGACCTCAAGGGGCAGGGGCTGAGCGACAAGCCGGCCGATCGCGCCGAATACACCGGCCCGCGAATGACGGCGCACGCGCTCGAGATCCTGGACGCACTCGAGCTGCCGCGTGCGCGGCTCGTGGGCCAATCGATGGCCGGCAAGATCGCGGCGCAGGTGGCGCTCGACGCCCCCGAGCGCGTGGAGCGGCTGGCGCTCATCGCGGCGGTCGGCGTGGGAAAGGTGCCCGGCTCGTCGCTCCTGGCGCTCCTGCCGCTCAAGGCGATCGACCTACTGCCCGCGGCCCCGGCACGCTGGGTCTTCCGGGCGGTGCTGCGCCGCGCGTACGGTTCGCTCGCGCAGCCCACGGCGCGCGACGTGGACGAGTACTACGCGGCGACCAGCGACCCCAACTTCATTCGGGCGCTCTTCCTCCTCCTGCGCGAGTTCGATTGGCGTCCCTTCACGATGGAGGAGCTCGCGCGACTCGCCATGCCGGTGCTCATCATCGCCGGCACGCAGGACCGTGTGGTGACGCCGGACCGTGCGGAGCGCGTGGCGGCGACGCTGCCCGACGGCCGCTCACTCGTGATCCCGCGCGCCGGACACGTGCCCAACGAAGAAGCGCCGGAGACCGTGAATCGCGCGCTCGTGGAGTTCCTTTCCCCCGCGCCGTAGCGCGAAGGGGCGCCCCCCGGTTACGTTTACAAGGCTCGCATCGAGCCGAAAACTGCGTTCGTCGCGCTCGCGCAGGCCGCCCGCAAACGCGGAGCGGGGATACGAGAGCGCCTTAGGTCGCTGGACCGCACGAAACCTCGTTCATACGACAGGGATCCGGCGGGTGCCGCGGCGCGATGGCGCCGGGGCGAAGATCATGTGTGCCGGCGCGGTGCCGCGTGTGTTGAAGCGGCCCGGCGAGCGACCACGGCACCACTGAGAGTGAAATGACTCACACAATGGAAGGTGCCGTCCCCTTCACGTCGCTGGGCCTCGGCCCGGCGCTGATGAAGGCGGTGGCGGACGCCGGATACGAGCGTCCAACGCCCATCCAGGCGAGCGCGATCCCGCTCGTCCTCAAGGGCCGCGACGTGATCGGACTCGCGCAGACGGGCACCGGGAAGACGGCGGCGTTCACGCTGCCGATCGTCGAGCGGTTGATGGGCGGCCCGCGCCGCGCCCGCTGCCTCGTGCTCGCTCCCACGCGCGAGCTCTGCGCGCAGGTGAAGGAGAGCTTCGCGAAGTACGCGAAGCACAGCGGCCTCAAGATCGCGGACGTCTACGGCGGCGTCGCGCTCGGCCCGCAGGAACGGGCGTTGCGCGGCGGCGTCGACGTCGTGGTCGCGACCCCGGGCCGCCTGCTCGACCACCTCGAGCGGCAGAACATCGTCTTCGACGACCTCGAAGTGCTGGTGCTCGACGAGGCGGACCGGATGCTCGACATGGGCTTCGCGCCGCAGATCAACCGGATCGTCGCCCAGCTCCCGAAATACCGCCAGACACTGCTCTTCAGTGCGACGATGCCGACCGAGGTCGAGGCGCTCGCGCGGAAGTACCTCCGCAAGCCGATCGTCGTGCAGATCGGGCGGCGCACGGAAGCGGTGGACACGGTGGCGCACGCGGTGTATCCGGTGCCCAAGGACCGGAAGACCGCGCTGCTGGTGGAGCTGCTCAAGAAGGACGGCATGGACTCGGTGCTCGTGTTCACGCGCACCAAGCACGGCGCCGACCGCGTGGTGCGGCACCTCGAGAAGGCGGGGATCGACGCCGACGCCTTCCACGCCGACAAGTCGCAGGGGCAGCGCACCGCCGCGCTCGCGGCGTTCAAGTCGGGGAAGACCAAAGTGCTCGTGGCCACCGACATCGCGCAGCGCGGACTCGACATCGCCGGGATCTCGCACGTTATCAATTACGACGTGCCCGCCCAGCCCGAGGACTACGTGCACCGCATCGGCCGCACTGGCCGCGCGGCGGCCACTGGCGACGCTTTCACCTTCATGGCCCCCGATGAGATCGGCACGGTGCGGCTGATCGAGCGCGTGCTCGGCACGCCGATCCCGCGGATCTCGGTGCCGGGGTACGACTTCGGGACGGTGGCCGCGAAGTAACGTTCATCGCGTTCGACGCACGCGGCCGAGGCGCGAGACGAACACCGTGTCCACGGCGTCGCCCCGGCGCACGACGAGTGCGCTGTTGGCGGCGCCGTAGCCGCGGCCGCTGGGCCCGTACACCACGCTGTCTCGCGACGCCTCGAGCGTGACCGCGAGCTCCGAGCCCATGCGGCGCACGAGCAAGGTGTCGCCCTCGACGATCAGCCGTGCGGTCGCGTCGATGGTATCGAAAGCGACCACCGCGATCGCATCACGGCGCTGGGCGGCCGCACGCGCGGCGCCGAGTGCGGCGACGATCTCGGTGGCGGCGTCGCGGACGATCGCCTGGTCGCGCGCCGCGCGCACGCGGGGCGCGGCCACGCCGGCGAACACGCCGATGATCGCGAGGACGGTGAGCAGTTCCGGAAGCGAATGACCGGATGGCACGTGGACTCCCTCGTCGGTGGGGGAGCGATATATTGAGCGCGGCGCGGCACCGGAGCGTCATCGAACGGCCGCACCGCGCATCGGTCGAGTTCCGGGCACCGAGCCGGAGGAGCCTAAGAAGATGAAGATGAAGAGGAAGATGAAAACAAGAATCTCGATCGAATACTGCACCGTTTGAAACTACGAACCTCGCGCCACCGGTCTGGCGGCGGAGATCCGGAAACAGTATCCCTCGGCGGAGGTCGTCCTGATCCCGTCCAAGGGCGGGCGCTTCGAAGTGGTGGTGGACGGCACACCGATCTTCGAGAAGTCCCGAACGGGCCGCCATGTGGAGCCGGGCGAGATCGTCGCCCTCCTCGCGGCGCGACGCTGAGCCGCGCCGCGGCGCGCCGTCCTGCGCCAGAAAGCAGAAGACTCGTTCCCTCCCATCCATGCGGATCGCGATCACCACTGGCGGCGGCGATGCACCCGGCCTGAACGCGGTCATCCGCGCGGCGGTGCTCGCCGCCCTCGGTCGCGGATGGGACGTGCTCGGCATCAAGCGCGGCTACGCCGGACTCCTGGGCGAGGACGAAGTGGTGCCCCTCGACCGCGAATCGGTGCGCGGGATCGCGCACCTGGGCGGCACCATCCTCCGGACCACGAGCCGCGGGAACCCTTTTCACTATCCGGTGCGCCTCGCCGACGGGTCGATGTCCGAGGTCGACCGCTCGGATGAGCTGATCGCCCGCGCCAAGGAGTTGGGGATCGACGCCATCATCACGATCGGCGGCGACGGCTCGCTGTCGATCGCGCAGCGGCTGTTCGAGAAGGGGGTGCGGATCGTCGGCGTCCCCAAGACGATCGACAACGATGTGAGCGGGACGATCACCAGCTTCGGCTTCGACACGGCGGTGAACACGGCGATCGAGGCGATCGACAAGCTGCACACCACCGCCGAGAGTCACGACCGCGTGATCGTGCTCGAGGTG
>JAYUMO010000352.1:0-3898 GCA_043762555.1 Gemmatimonadaceae bacterium
TCCTCGTGGAATCGGCATGGGTGGTGATGCCGCCGACCAGCACCGAATCGCGCCTCGCCGTTGACGACAGCGCGAGCGCGAGCGGCGGCTGGTAGACCACCAGTGAGTCGATTACCAGCGCGGGGCTGCCGGCCATTCCCGCCGCCGTCACGGCGATCGTGTCGACGTACGTTCCGATCGGTAGTCCTGACGCCGAACGCTGCCAGCGGAGGGTGGCGTCGCCAGTTCCCGCCAGGGTCTCGAGCGAGATCCAAGTGGCGGAGCTTCGATGGCTCACCGTCCAGGAGGCGGTCCCATCGGGAGGACTCAACCGGATGCGCGTCGAGTCGGCCGTGGTCGTCACGTCGTCGATCGCGATGGAATCCCTCCGTGCGGCGGGTGTCACCGCAACGCTGGGGACGCCGAGGGTGATCCCGTATCCCGTTGACGTCGCGGAGTCCACCATCACGAACAGTCCGTGCGACACGTCCTGGAAGATCTGGCCGCTACGCCAATACGCGCCGGCGTCGTTGGGGTCACCATTTCCATCCACGTCGACGACCTGCGCCTGCCGGTCGGATAGCGACGGGTCCACGAGATGCAGCAGCACCCCGTCGCCGGGAAGATTCCGGTCATAGCCGGCCGTCTTGCGCACTTCGACGGTATAGAAGCGACCCGTGCCGTCGTTCAGCGGCAGGATCGCGGCGTGATATCCGTTTCCCGGCGGCAGGGCCGTGCGCTCCATGATGATCGAACCGTGGAGGCCCGCTCCCCCCTGCCACAGCCGCCCCGGCGCGATCCAGCCGCTCTTTGCCAAGTGATACGCCACGGTGTGCGGACCGAGCCAGCCGTACACCGGATCCTGGTAGATGTAGCCCGCGCTCATGATGTCCCAGCGCGAGTCATACGTCTCGAGGTACGGCCCCGACGAGTGCGGCCAACCGAGGGCATGTCCCATCTCGTGGTGGATCACCACGTAGGTGAACGCATGGATGTTGGAGAGCCAGGTGACGGGATAGCTCCGTTGCGCGCCCTCGACGGTGAGGATGGCGGACCCGCCGTACGAGAGAACGTCGTTCGGGGGCGTGGGTCGCTGGTTGAGTGGGCCGTTGAACTGGAAGTTCACGCCATAGTACTGGTTGAAATCCACCACCGGATCGGCCGCCGCCGCGCAGTCGGCGGCGAGGGCCCACGTGTCGCTCGAGTACTGCGGCACGTAGTAGCTGCGAGGATGCGGAAGGGTGAACCAGCCCACGGCGCGCGAGCCGGCCAGTGGGGTGGCGCCGTCGGCGAGTTCGGAGAAGAAATGGGCGGCGCCCGGGTAACTCGTACCGAGCGTGACCCCGATCTGCGCCGGCGTCCACGGCTCGTTGGGAAAGTCGGCGAATTTGCAGAGCAGCGTCACGAAGGGCGTCGGGGCCACCGCGTCCTGAGCGGAGGCCGCCCCTCGTCGCGAGGGCGCCGGAGTACGGATCACCAGCGATGTCACGGAGAAGCGCGGGACGGCGGTGCGCCCCGGCAGGGGCCCGGGGATCGCGGGCACTTGGGCGCCCAAGGTCACGTCCACCTCACCGCCACGCAGTGCGTCCGCGCGCTGGAGTTGGCGGAGCTGAGCGGGGTCGAGATCGAGCTCACGCCGCACACCCTGATCGTCAGTGAGCGAGACGACCACCGCGCTGCTTGGCGGATCGAGCTCGCTCCAGTACATCGCGAGACGACCATGCACCGTCTGCGCTCCCGCCGGCTGTGGCGGCGCGAGAGTCAGGGCAGAGAGAATGAATGGGCCGAGCCGGAACCAGCGTGCTCGACCGGGGCGGCGGAACATCCGGCCTCACCTTGGCCGAGGGTGGCGCCAGGATAGGGGGCGCGGACGCGGGCCACAAGATGCAAGTCGGCGTCCACGCTCGCCGGCCACGAGCTGTCCTATTCCATCGCCTCGAGCAGCGCGCCTTTCAGGTACCCGCTCTCCGGAATGGTGAGGATCTCGGGGTGATCGAGCGGCTGCCCGCGGATCTCTCGGAGCGCGATCCGCCGGCCGCTATCCGCGGCCGCGCCCTCCAGCATGGCCAGGAATTCCGCCTTCCCGAGGTGGAAGCTGCAGCTCGCGGTGAAGAGCGTTCCGCCCGGGGCGAGCAAGCGCATCGCCCGCAGGTTGATCTCCTTGTAGCCGCGCAGCGCGCCGGGCAACGCGGCGCGTGACTTCGCGAAGGCCGGCGGGTCGAGCACGATCGTCTCGAAGCGCGCCATCGCGCGCTCCTGTTCGCGCAGGAAGGCGAAGGCGTCCTCTTCCACGAAGTCGATATTGGTGAGCGCGTTGCGGGTGGCGTTCTCGCGCGCGCGCAGGAGCGCGGCGCTCGAGCTGTCCAGCGCGGTCACGTGCGCCGCCCGCCGCGCGAGATGGATCGCGAACGATCCATGATACGCGAAGCAGTCGAGGGCGCGCCCGCGCGCGACCGATCCCGCGAGCACCCGGTTCTCGCGCTGGTCGAGGAAGGCGCCCGTCTTCTGGCCTTCCCAAGGCGCCGCGAGATAGCGCACGCCGTGCTCCATTACTTCGATCTCTCGGGGTACCTCCCCGGCGAGCACCACCGTCTCCCGCGGCAGCCCCTCCTTGTCGCGCACGTGCACGTCGTGGCGCGCGAGGATCCCCGCCGGCCGCGTGAGCATCGCGAGCGCCTCGAGGATCTCCGCGCGGCAGCGCTCGAGCCCCGCGCTCAGCAGCTGCACCACGAGCCACCGGTCGTAGCGGTCGCAGATGAGACTCGGACAGCCGTCAGCTTCGCCGTGCACCAGCCGGTAGGCGTTCGCCACGCCGTCGATCGGCGCGCGTCGCGCGATCGCGCGACCGATCCGCTCCCGCCACCACGCCGCGTCGATCGTCGCCGTGGCGTCGCGGTCGAGCAGCCGCAGGGCGATCTCCGATCGCGGGCTCCACAACGCCCATCCGATCGCCGCGCCGGCGCGGTCGCGTACACGCACCGCGCCCGGATCCTCGCCCGGCGCCGTGATCACGTCGCTCTTGAAGATCCACGGATGCCCTCCTTCCCAGCGCCGAGCGCCGCGTGCGGAGACGAGCGCGTCGCTCGAGCTCATCGCTCCCCTTCCATCGCCGCGCGGATCGCGCGCGCCGCCGTCTCCGGATCCTTCGCGCCGAGCACCGCGCGGATCACCGCCACCCCCGCGGCGCCGGCGATCATCGCGCCCGCGGCGTTGGTCGCATCGATCCCGCCGATCGCGACCGCCGGCAGTCGACAGGAGCGCGCGAGCCGCGCGAAGGCGACCGCCCCAATCGCGCGCCCGGCGTCCGGCTTGGACGACGTGTCGTAGAGCGGTCCGATCCCCACGTAGTCGGCGCCGCGCGCGAGCACGATCTCCGCGTCGCTCCCCACCGAGGCGCCGACGAGGAACCCCGGCGGCACGAGCCGGCGCACCGCCCCCGCCGGCAGATCGTCCGGCCCCACGTGCACGCCGGCCGCGCCCGCCACGAGTGCGACATCGAGCCGGTCGTTCACGATCACCGGCACCCCCGCCGGGACCGCCGCCACCAGCGCGCGCCCCACTTCCACCATCGTCCGAGCGTCCGCATCTTTGAGCCGCAGCTGGACCATCGTCGCCCCGCCGCGCACGGCGGCCTGCGCGCGGGCGACGAGCCCCGCGGCGCCGTCGCGCAGATCGTCGGTGATCGCCACCAGCCGCAGTGTGTTCGCGTCCATCACTCCCCTTCGCCATGCCCGAGCGCCACGTTCGCGCCATTCGCGGCGCCACCACCGTGACCGCCGACGCGCCCGCCGCGATCCGCGGCGCGACGCAGGCGCTCCTGCGCGAGATGACCGCGCGCAACGCGATCATTCCCGCCGACATCATCAGCGCGCTCTTCACCGTCACCGCCGACCTCACCAGCGAGTTCCCCGCGCGCGCC
>JAYUMO010000353.1:0-1753 GCA_043762555.1 Gemmatimonadaceae bacterium
CTCCCGGCGATGCCCGCCGCGGCCGCGCCGGCGCCCGGCTACGGTACGCTCCCCGCCATGCCCGCGCCGGCGGCGCCGATGCCCACTCAGCCGCGCCCCGTCGCGCCGCCGCGCATCGTCCAGCCCGCGGCGCCGGCGCCGGCGATCACGCCGGTCGCGCAGCCGATGCGCATGAGCGCGCCCTTGGCGGCGCCGTCGATGCCGGCGCGCGATCCGATGGCGCCCGTCGCCGCCCCCGCCGGCGCGACGCGCACGGCCGGCCCCACCGCGCGCCCCTCGTCGCTCACCGGCGCCCGCGCACCGATCAATCCCTTCCTCGCCAACGATCCGAATCAGAAGGCGAAGCGCCTCGCGCGCGCGCTGGTGTCGGACATCGTCGCGTACTTCCCGGAGAAGCATCAGGAAGGCGTGCAGAACGGGTCGCTGCGCGAGCTCTTCCGCGAGGAAATCAAGAAGAGCTACGAGGAGTACGTGGAGCAGATGGGGAAGGAGTTCGCCGACGGCACCACGCACTTCCAGGATGCGCTGAACGACGTGCTGGCCCAGGGGCAGCGGATCTTCTGATCGCGCGCGCTCCGCGCCCCTGCCCGCCGCGTGCGCGGCGCCTATATTGTGTCTCGTGATACCGAGCCGTCCCGCGCCGCCGTGGCGGGACGGCTCGTCTGTTCGCGGTCGCCCGCTGGGACCACGGCACGGGACCCTCTTCATTGTTGGGGGACAGGGATCATGGCTGACACCGAACGCGCCCGCCGGTTGCGGCGCTATGACGAGCGGCTCGCCGAGCTGAGGGGGTATCTTTGACCTGGACGGCAAGCGGGCCGCGCTCACCGAGCGCGATGCGCGCATGGCGGCGCCGGGATTCTGGGACGAGCCCGAGCGGGCGCGCGGCGTCATCCAGGAAGCCAACGCCCTGAAGAGCTGGCTCGAGCCCTACGACCGGCTGACGGCCCGCGTGCACTCGCTGCTCGAGATGGAGGAGCTGCTCGCCGCGGAGCCGGACGAGGGGATGGCGGCGGAGCTCGAGCGCGAGCTCGAATCGCTCGGGACCGAAGTGCCCGCGCTCGAGCTGCGCGCGCTCATGCGCGGCGCCGATGACCACCGGGACGCGATGCTCGAGATCAGCGCCGGCGCCGGCGGCACCGAGGCGCAGGATTGGGCCGCGATGCTCATGCGCATGTACACGCGCTGGGCCGAGCGTCGCGGCTTCGCGGTGGAGGTTCTCGACCTGAGCGAGGGCGAAGAGGCGGGGATCAAGGGCGCGATGCTCGAGATCCACGGGCCGAACGCCTACGGCTTCCTCCGCGCCGAGGCCGGCGTGCATCGGTTGGTGCGCATCTCCCCCTTCGACTCGCAATCGCGCCGCCACACGAGCTTCGCGTCGGTGTTCGTGTATCCGGTGGTGGACAACGAGATCACCATCGAGATCCGCGATGAGGATGTGCGCATGGACGTGTTCCGCGCGTCGGGCGCCGGCGGCCAGCACGTGAACAAGACGAGCTCCGCCGTCCGGCTCACGCACATCCCCTCCGGGATCGTCGTGAGCTGTCAGCAGGAGCGGTCGCAGTTCAAGAACAAGGCGACGGCCATGAAAATGCTCAAGAACGCGCTCTACCAGCGCGAGCTGGACGAGCAGAACAAGAAGAAGGCGGAGGTGGATGCCGCGAAGACGGACGTCAGTTTCGGCAACCAAATCCGCAGCTACGTCTTCCAGCCCTACACGATGGTGAACGACGTTCGGACGGCGTTGAAGCTG
>JAYUMO010000354.1:0-6467 GCA_043762555.1 Gemmatimonadaceae bacterium
CTCGCGCGCTGCGTGCAGCACGAGATCGATCACCTCGACGGTCGCCTCTTCATCGACCACCTCAGCCTGCTCAAGCGCCGTGCGGCGATCGCCAAGTACCGCAAGCTGCACGGCGACGAGCGCACGGTCTCGCGGAAGATCGTCGCCTCCGAGGTGGCAGGGCATCACCATCGCGACGAGGAGTTGTAGTGCGCGTCCTCTTTTGGGGGACGTCCGCCTTCGCCACGCCTTCGCTGCGCGCGCTGATCGGCGAAGGGTTCGACGTCGTCGCCGTGGTGACGCCGCCCGACCGGTCCGTCGGCCGCTCGCGCTCGACGCTCGTGCCGTCGCCGGTGAAGGAGGTCGCGCTCGAGGAATCGATCCCGCTCGTCCAGCCCGAGAAGCCGCGCGGCGCGGAGTTCTTCGCGCGACTGCGCGCGCTCGAGCCGGACCTCTCGGTGGTCGCGTCGTACGGATACCTGCTCACGCAGGAGGCGATCGACCTGCCGGCCAAGGGGACGCTCAACGTGCACGCGTCGCTGCTCCCGAAGCTTCGGGGCGCGGCGCCGATCCAAGCGGCCATCCGTGACGGCTTGCTCGAAACGGGCGTCACGATCATGCGGCTGGTGCTCGCGCTCGATGCGGGGCCGATCGTGCTCCAGGCGCGAACGCCGATCGAGCGGGATGAGACGGCGGGGGAGCTGGAGCTCCGCCTCTCCGAGCTGGGCGCGCTCGCGCTGGTGGAGGCGCTCACGCTCGTGCAGCTGGACCAACAGACCGAGCGGCCGCAGGACGACGCCGCCGCCACGTACGCGCCGAAGATCGACAAGGCCATGGCGCGCGTGAACTGGCAGGACGGGTGCGGCGTCATCGCGCGCACGATCCGCGCGTACGACCCCAAGCCGGGCGCCTTCACCACCCATCGCGGCGCCAACGTGCAACTCTACGGCGCCATCGAGACCGATGAGGCCGGCGACGAGGGGCGCACGCGCTTCGGCACGGTGCTCGCCGCCGACGGGCGCGGCCTGCTCGTCGCGTGCGGCGACGGCGCGGTGCGTGTGCCGCAGGTGAAGCCCGCCGGGAAGAAGCGGCTCCCGGCCGCCGAGTGGCTGCGCGGCCGCGGCGTCGCGATCGGGGACCGGCTTGGCGACTGACGGGATCCCGGTCGTCCACGCGGTGACCGACGACGACGTGCTCGCGCGCGACGACGCGCTCGAGCGGATGCGCGCGGTGATGCGCGCGCTCGGCCCGCGCGGCGCGCTGCACCTGCGCGGCCCCCGCACCACCGCGGCGCGACTGTTCGAGCTCGCCGTGCCGCTCGTCGCCGAGCAGGGGCGCGGCGGCGCGTGGCTCGTGATCAACGATCGCGTGGACCTCGCGCTCGCCGCCGGCGCGCGCGCCGCGCAGCTCACCTCCCGCTCGCTCAGTGTGCGCCAGGCGCGCGCGCTGGCGCCGGCGGCCACGATGCGACTGGGGGCGAGCGTGCACGACGCCGCCGAGGCCAACTTCGCCGCCAAGGATGGCGCCGACTGGCTGGTGGCCGGGCACGTCTTCGTGACGCCATCGCATCCCGGCGTGCCCGGCCGCGGCATCGGGCTCATCCGCGAGGTGCTCGCCGTCGCCGCGGCGCCGGTGATCGCGATCGGCGGCGTGATGCCGGAGCACGCGGGGCTGCTGCGCGGCGCGGGCGCGCACGGCGTCGCCGTGATCCGGGGGATCTGGGGCGCGGACGATGCCACCGTCGCGGCGGCGCGCTATCTTTCCGCGTATGACGACGCGTCCGTCGGCGGCCCCGCCTGATCGTCCGCTCGCGCAGGTGACCGACGCGCGCCGCGCGGCGGCCGACGTGTGCGCCGACCTGCGGCACGGCGAGCTGCTCGACCCAGCCTTCGACGCGCGCGCGACGTCGCTCGACGCGCGCGACCGGCGATGGCTGCAGGAGCTGCTCTTCGGGATGCTCCGCCGCCGCGCGCAACTCGACGCGCGGCTCGCGCCGCGCGTGACCGGCGGCCTCGCGCGGCTCGACCCGGACGTGGTCGACCTGCTCCGCCTCGGCGCCGACCAACTGCTCCACATGAACTCGGTGCCCGCCTACGCCGCGATCGCGCAGACGGTGGAGCTCGTCAAGGAGCGGCACGGCGTGGGCGCGAGCCGGCTCGCGAACGCGGTGCTGCGGCGTCTCGATCGGGAGCGCGGTGCGCCGGACGTTCCGGCCCCCTCCGATCCGGTGGAGGCGCTCGCGCTCACGCACTCGCACCCGCGCTGGCTCGTGGCGCGGTGGGTGGCCCGCTGGGGCGCCGAGGACACCGCCGCCTTGCTCGCCTCCAACAACATGGAACCGCCCACCGTACTCCGACCCTACGGGGTGGAGCGCGACGCGCTGGCCGAAATGCTCCGAGCCGCCGGGGTCGAGACGCGTGTCTGCGAGCTTGTGCCCGGGAGCTTGTCGATGGTATCCACCGCCACGCTCACGGAGCTCGGCGCCTATCGGCAGGGGCTCTTCTTCGTGCAGGATCCGGGGGCGACGCTCGTCACGGAGTTCGCGGCGCTTCCCGCGGGCGAGCGCGTTGCCGATCTGTGCGCGGCGCCGGGGGGCAAGACGCTCGAGCTCTCTCGCGCCGCGGCGCTCGTGGTGGCGTGCGACCGGAGCGCGTTGCGCGCGCCGCGCCTCGTGGAGAACCTCCAGCGGGTGCGCGCCGAGCGCGTGGTCATCATGGTGGCCGACGCGCGGCATGCGGCGGTACGCGAGGTGGACGCGGTGTTCCTCGATGTCCCGTGCAGCGGCACCGGCACCTTCCGCCGCCATCCCGACGCGCGCTGGCGGTTGAAGCCGAGCGATGTCGCGGTGATGAGCGCGCTCCAGCGCGCGCTTCTGCGCGCGGCGGCGGCGATCGTGCGGCCCGGCGGACTGCTCGTGTACTCCACGTGCTCGCTCGAGCCGGAGGAGAACGATGCGCAGGTGGAGAGCTTCCTCGCCGACCAGCGCGGCGCGTTCGCGCTCGAGCCTCCGCCGCCGGGCGCGGTGCCCGCGAGCGTGCTCGATGCGGGCCGGCTGCGCGTGCTCCCCCAGCGCCACGGCGTGGATGGCGCCTTCGCCGCGCGATTGCGCCGGGTGGCGGCGTGATGGCCCGCTGGCAGGCGATCGCGCGCCGGAGCGCGCCCTTCGTCGCCGCCAGCGGCGGCGGCTTCGTGCTCGCGTACGCGATCGTGGGGCTGTTCATCTTCCCGAACAGCGGACACCGGCCGGATGTCCCCGTGCCGAACGTCATCGGGCTCCCCTTCGACCAGGCGAAGCAGATCCTCGCCGATTCGGGCTTCGTGCCGCAACGCGGCGAGCAACGCTACGAGAGCACGGTGCCGGCGGGCACGGTACTCGGCCAGTCGCCCGCGCCGCAACGCATCCTCCCGCGCGGCGCGCGCGTGGTCCTCGACCTGTCGCGCGGCCAGCGGACGGTCGAAGTGCCGATCATCTCAGGGCTCACGCAGCAGCAGGCGGAGCTCACGCTGCAGAGCGCCGGGCTCGACATCGGCGACATTCTCGTGATGGACAGTCCGTCGCCGCGCGGCACGGTGCTGAACAGCTTCCCGGCGTCCGGGGTACGGGTGCCGGCGGCGAGCGCGATCGCGATCACGGTGAGCGCGGGGCCGGGGCTCGTGACCGTGCCCGACGTGCTCGGCCAGGCGTACTCCGCGGCGCGGTCGCTCCTCGAGCAGCTCGGATTCCAGGTCGGACCCGCGCTCGAGGACACCACGTCCACGGCGATGCCGGGCACCGTCACCGCGCAGGATCCGTCGCCCATCCGCGCGGTGTCGGCGGGGTCCGCGGTCACTCTCACCGTCGCCAATAAGGACAAGAACAAGCCGTGACCGTTCGCATCGCGCCCTCCATGCTGAGCGCGGACTTCGCGCATCTCGCGCGCGACGTCACGCGCCTCGAAGCGGGGGGCGCCGACTGGCTGCACGTGGACGTGATGGACGGCCGCTTCGTCCCCAACCTCACCTTCGGCGCGAAGGTGGTCGAGACGCTACGTCGCCTGACGCGGCTGCCGCTCGATGTGCACCTGATGGTCGTGGAGCCGGAGCGGCTGTTCGAGAGTTTCGCGCAGGCGGGGGCGACGACGATCACCATCCATGCCGAGGCCGCACCGCACCTGCATCGCCAGCTCACGCGCATCCGCGAGCTCGGTTGCGCCGCCGGCGTCGCGCTCAATCCGGGCACGCCGCTCGATGCGATCGTCGAAGTGGCGGCGGATCTCGACCTGTTGCTCCTGATGAGCGTGAATCCCGGCTTCGGCGGCCAGAAGTTCATTCCCGGCACGGTGGACAAGGTGCGCCGCGCGCGCGCGCTGCTCGACGGCGCGCACAGTCGCGCCGCGCTCGAGGTGGACGGCGGGATCAATCGCGACACTATCGCGAAGGTGCACCGCGCGGGCGCGGACACCTTCGTGGCGGGGCACGCCGTGTTCGGCGCCGCCGACCCGGCGCAGGAGATCGGCGCGCTCCGGCGGCTGTGCATGGAGCAGGCATGAGGGACCGCGTGCAGTGGCTCTTCGTGGGCGGGGTCGCGCTCGCGCTCGCCGCGACGGCGATCGTCGCCGCGAAGAAGTGGGGCGCCGAGATGCACACCGTGTCGGTGGGCGAGCCGATGCCCGATTTCTTCGCGCACACGATCAACGAGCCGGCGGTGACGAAGCGATTCGCCGAGTACCGCGGGAGCGTCGTGATCGTGAACGTGTGGGCGACGTACTGCGTCCCCTGCCGCGTCGAGATGCCCAGCCTCGAGCACCTGTACACGTCGCTCCGGCCGAAGGGACTGGTGGTGATCGGCGTCTCGATCGATGACCCCGGCCAGGAACCCGCGATTCGCGACTTCGTGAAGCAGTACGCGCTCAGCTTCGAGATCCTGCAGGAGGGCACCGGCCGCATCGAGCAGATGCTGGATGTGTTCGGCGTGCCGGCGACGTTCGTGATCGGCAAGGACGGGATCATCCGCAAGAAGCTCGTCGGCGCCTCGGATTGGGATTCGCCCTCGAGTCGCGCGATGGTCGAGCGACTACTGGCCCTATGATCGCCGGCCGATCGCGGTCGTGGACCCGGCGCCTGCGCGGCGCGTTCACCGAGCGGCTCGCCGCCAAGGCCGCCGCGCTCGTCCTGGCGATGCTGCTCTGGCTCGTCGTGACGCTGCAGGCGCCGGCGGAGCAATGGATGGATGTGCGGCTCGAGCTGAGCGTGGATTCCGGCTACGCGCTCGCGGAAACGCCGCCGCGCGTGCGGGCCATGATCTCGGGGCGCGGGCGCGACCTGCTCGAGGTCGCCACGGCGCGCCCGGTCGCGCATATGGAGGCGGCGGACGCGGGGAACGGCGTCGCCGTGATCGGCCTCTCGGCGAGCGACATTGAGCTCCCCGCCGGCGTCGACGCCCGCGTGCGCGAGGTGCGGCCGCGCGTGCTGCGACTCAAGCTCCGGCGCGTGCCATGACGCTCGTACTCGGGATCGAGACGTCCTGCGACGAGACCTCGGCGTCGGTGCTCGAGGGCACCGGGGACCGCGTCGCGATGCGCTCCCTCGTCATCCTCTCGCAGGACGTGCATCGCCTGTTCGGCGGCGTGGTGCCGGAGATCGCGTCGCGCGCGCACGTGACGAGCATCGTCCCCGTGGTGGAGCGCGCGCTCGCCGACGCCGGAGTGCAGCCGCGCGACTTGAACGCCGTCGCGGTGACGCACGCGCCGGGGCTCGTCGGCGCGCTGCTCGTGGGCGTCAGCTTCGGCAAGAGTTTCGCCTTCGCCCATGGCGTGCCGGTGGTCGGCGTCCATCACATGGAGGGGCACCTCTTCGCGACCTCGATCGAGCACGCCGGCGCGGTGCCCCCCTTCACGGCGCTCCTGGTCTCCGGCGGTCACACGATGCTGCTCGACGTGCCGGCGTGGGGCGTGTACCGCCTGCTCGGTGCGACGCGCGATGACGCGGCCGGGGAAGCGTTCGACAAGGTGGGGAAGCTGCTCGGCCTCCCGTACCCGGGCGGTCCGCCGATCGAGCGTCTCGCGCGGGAGGGCGATCCCGCGAAGTTCCCGTTCACGCGCCCGATGCTCCGCGCGAACGCCGGGGTCGGCGACGACGACTACTATGATGTGTCCTTCAGCGGATTGAAGACGGCGGTGCTCCACGCCGTGCGCGGCGCCGACCTCGCGCGCGACCGCGCCGATCTCGCCCGCGGTTTCCAGGACGCGCTCATCGGCACGCTCGTCGAGAAGACGGCGCGCGCCGCCGAGCGGTTCGGCCGCGCGCGCGTAGTGCTCGGAGGCGGCGTGGCGTGCAATCGCACGCTGCAAACCTCGATGCGCGCGCGCCTCGCCGAGTCCGGGGCCGAGCTTTTCGCGCCCGGCGCCCGGCTCGCAACCGACAACGCCGCGATGATCGCACGCGCCGGACTGTTCCACTTCGAGCGTGGCGAGCGCGCGGCGCTCGACCTCAACGCGTACGCTTCCCTT
>JAYUMO010000355.1:0-6789 GCA_043762555.1 Gemmatimonadaceae bacterium
GCGCGGCCGGCGACGATCACGAAGTCGCCCACGGCCCAGACCTTCGTCGACGGGCGGTTCGGGAGGTACACCTCCCAGATCGTGCCGTCGGAGAGCACGATGTAGGTGCCCCCGTCCTTCACCGCGGTGATGCGGCTGCCGTACGGCACCGCCACGGGGCCTGAATAGGCCTCGCCGCCGTTGGCGGAGGACGCGCCGGACGCGCCGGACGCGCCGGACGCGGCCTGCGCGCCATGCGACGCCGCGCGCTCGATCATCGCGGTGTAGCGCGCGAGCCACGCGTCCAGTGCGGTCCGCTGCGCCGCGCTGAGCGTTGCGACACCGGTCTCGCGCATTTCGGTCGGGGACATCACGTCCGGCATCCGCGGTGCGGATGCGTCCGTCTGCGCGGCGAGCGCCGAGGCGGCGAGCGCCAGCGCGGCGAGCAAGCTGAAGATTCGGTTCATTGTCGGGCTCCGGAACGGGACACTTCCTATAGTACCCCGCGGCGCGCCGGAGGATCAGCCCGGTGGACTCCACGGGCGGCAGAGCGCCTCCCGATCCTCGAAGCTCATCGCCAGCCGCGGCGGCAGCGCGAGCGGCGCCCATCGGCTCGACATCTCATTGATCGCCGCGCCGATGGCCGCGCCGACCACGGCGCCCGGCAGGATGTAGGAGAGGGTGAGAGGGCCCGGCTTCTCCGGAGTATGGAGGCTCTGAGCGCTCGAGATGGCTCCCACCAGTCCGCCGCCGATCGCGCCGATCACCGCGCCCGTGGTGAGCGCTGGCTCGATCGGACGGGGCTCGAGATGTCGCTCCACCGTCGAAAGGCAGGAGATCGGCACCGCCGTCTGCACGGGCCGATCATCGACCGTGCGCTGCAGAATGAGCGTGTCGCGCCCCAGAAAGGCCACCCTCCCCACGAGACGCGTCGTGCCGGCGCGCACGCGCACGTCGTCTCCGAGGCCGAGCGGACGGGTCTTGTGTGGCGGCGTCCCGCCGGCCGCCGCGACCGGCCCTGGATGCCAGGTGGCGCCGACGAGCACGCGCGATGAGGCGCTCGAGGGTGCCTGTGTCTCGTAGGGATAGCCGCTCGGCGCCTCGAGCCGGAAGTACGTCCCACTGCTCTGGTTGTAGCTGACGTCGATCGCGAATGCGCGCGCAAAAAAGTATTCCACGCCCGCCCCGAAGGTGACCGCTCCGCCCCACGTGCTGTAGGTGCCGTCGCCGTACGGGGTGCCGCCGGTAAGCGGGCCGCTCAAGAGTCGCGAGCTGTAGGTGAGCAGGACGTACGGTGTGAGTGGCACCGTCCGCACGGGCCATTGGAATCGCGCACCGGCGTCCACCTGATAGAGCGTCATGGTCCCGCTCAGACTGGACGCGGTCGACGTCGCGCTCTGTCCGCCGCCCACGTCCACGGTCACGAAGCCGGACAGCCAGGGGAGGAACCCATAGCCGATCGTCGCGCCACCGCCGCCGCTCGAGTTGGTAGAGAACGGGAAGCTCCGGAAGGGGGGCGCGGCGTCGATCGTGGTGCCCGAGGCGTGCGTGTAGTGGACGTCCACCCACGGTCCGAGCGCGCGATCGGGTTCCTGCGCCGCGATCGAGCTGCCGAGCGTGAGGAGGGCGAGCGTGGCGAAGGCCTTCACACAGTCCGCTCCGTGTTTTTTGGGAGGCGTGCGCGTGCTACGTAGGCGCGTCGTTGTCGGGATGTCAATGGGTGCGCCCGAGCGCGCGTGAAATGCGGCTCATCGGCGCCTCAGTGGAAATCGTGCCCGCGCCATCCCTCGAGCGACGCGCCCGGCTTGAGCTCGCGGAACGTCTCGCCGCGCAGGTTCACCACGCCCTGTTCCACTTGCAGCGTGCCGCGCACGAGGATCAGCGGCGCGCGCGAGATCATCAGCGCCTGTCGCTCGAACCGCTTCGGCGTGACGACGACGTTCACCATCCCCGTCTCGTCCTCCAGCGTCAGGAAGACGAAGCCCTTCGCCGTGCCCGGCCGCTGGCGGCAGATGACGAGCCCCGCCGTGCCCACCTCGCGCGTGCCATCAGAAAGCGCGAGCACCTCGCGCGCGCTGCGCACGCCGTTCTCGGCGAGCAACGCGCGCAGGTGCGCCAGCGGATGCCCGTTCAGCGAGAGCCCCGTCATCCGGTAGTCGGCGGCGGTGATCTCCGCGGCGCTCATCGCCGCGACCGGCGGCGGCACGTCGAGCGTGATCCGCCCCGGCGCCAACGGCCCCGCGTCGCCGCGCTCCGCCTCGAGCATCCGCCAGAGCGCCGCGCGCCGCCGTCGCGCGTTCGGCTCGTCGGGCACGAAGCAGTCCAGCGCGCCGCACTCGGCCAGCGCGCGCAGCGCCCCCCGGTCGAGCCCCGCGCGCGCGATGACATCGCCGATCGAACGGAACGGGCCGTCGACTATCGCCCCTTGGAGTTTCTCGCGGGCGCGGGATCCGAGGCCGCGCACGAGGTGCAGGCCCAGACGAACAGCGGGGCTCGGCACTCGGCACTCGGCACTCGGCCGCCCCACCACCCCCGGGGGCGGGGTGGGGCCGAGTGCCGAGTGCCGAGTGCCGAGACCGCTCTCTTCCAACGTGGTCTCGAACTTGGAAACAGCCGCATCCACCGGCCGCACCTCCACGCCGTGCCGCTGTGCGTCCTCGATCAGCGTGCCGGGGGAATAGAATCCCATCGGCTGCGCGTTCAGGATCGCGGCGGTGTACTCGGGCGCGTAGTAGTGCTTCAGGTACGCGCTCGCGTAGACGAGCAGCGCGAAGCTCGCGGCGTGCGACTCGGGGAAGCCGTAGTCCGCGAAGGCATTGATCTGATTGAAAATGCGGCGCGCCGTGTCCTCGGGGATCCCGTTGCGCTTCATCCCCTCGAGCATCTTCAGCGCGATCGCCTCCATCCGCTCGTGGCTGCGCTTGTGCCCCATCGCGCGGCGCAGCACATCCGCTTCGCTCGCGGTGAACCCCGCGGCCGCGATCGCCACCTGCATCCCTTGCTCCTGGAAGAGCGGCACGCCGAGCGTGCGCTTCAGGATCGGCTCGAGCGACGGATGCGGATACGTCACCGGCTCCTCCCCCGCGCGGCGGCGAAGATAGGGATGCACCATCTCCCCCTGGATCGGTCCCGGGCGGATGAGCGCGACCTCCACCACGAGATCGTAGAAGCAGCGCGGCTTGAGCCGCGGCAGCGTGTTCATCTGCGCGCGGCTCTCCACCTGGAAGATCCCCACGGTGTCGGCGCGGCCGAGGTCGTCGTACACCGCCTGGTCGCTGCAGTCGAGGTCCGCGAGCTCCAGCGTCACCCTGCGCGTGCGGCGGATGTAGAGCAGGCAATCCTGGATGAGCGTGAGCATCCCGAGCCCGAGCAGATCGATCTTCACGAGCCCCATCGTCTCGACGTCGTCCTTCTCCCACTGGATCACGGTGCGATCTGCCATCGACGCCGGCTCGATCGGGACGATCGTGCCGAGCGGCTCCTCGGTGAGCACGAATCCGCCGACGTGGATCGACCGGTGGCGGGGGACGTGGTGGAGGTGGGTGACAATGAAAGCAAGAGCCGGTCTCGGCGCTCGGCGCTCGGCACTCGGCCCTTCCGCCACCACTTGCCGCTCGCGCGCTTCCATGCCGCGGATCCGGGTCTTCACCTCGGTGCCGGTGACGAGGTACCCACCGAGCCGCTCCGCCTCCGCCTTCCTACTCTCGCCGTTGTCGTCGCCGAGTGCCGAGTGCCGAGTGCCGAGACCCGCAGTTTCCCCGAGCTTCTCCCCCGTCGCCCTCGCACTGAACCGATCGGCGGTAACAGCCAGCTCGTCCGCCTGCTCTATGGAGTAGCCGAGCACGCGGCAGGCATCGCGGATGGCGGAGCGGCCGCGGTAGGTGATCTGCTCGCAGACCATCGCCGCGTGCTCGCGGCCGTAGCGCTCGTACACGTACTGCAACACGCGCTCGCGGTCGCGGTGCGCGAAGTCGATGTCGATGTCCGGCGCGCCCTCGCGCTCCTCGCTCAGGAAGCGCTCGAAGAGCAGGCCGAGCCGGATCGGGTCCACCGCCGTGATGCCGAGACAGAAGCAGACGGCGGAGTTCGCGGCCGAGCCGCGCCCCTGGCAGAGCACGCCGTCGCGGCGCGCGAAGCGCACGATGTCCCAGACGATCAGGAAGTAGCCCGCGAGCCGGAGCTTGGCGATGATCGCGAGCTCGTGCGCGATCTGGCGCTCGTGCGCCGGCGTGCGCGCGCGCTCCCACCGCTCGTGCGCGCCCTGCTCCACGAGGCGCGCGAGGTACTCATCGGCCGAGATCCCCGGCGGCAACGGGAACTTCGGCAGCGTCGGCTTCAGCTGATGCATGCGCCACGCGCAGCGCTCGGCGATCGCGCGCGTGGCGCGCAGCCCCTCGGGATGCCGCTGCCACCGCCGCGCGACCTGCGCCGGCGCTTTGAGATACCACTCGCCGTTGGGGCGGAGCCGCGTGCCCATCTCGGCGAGCGTGCGCTGGTGACGGAGCGCGCTGAGCACGTCGTGCACCACCCGCATGGCGGGCTCGGCGTAGTGCACGTCGTTCGTCACTACCCACGGGATGCCGAGCGCGCGGGCGATGCGCACGAGCGGCGCGACGAGCGCGCGCTCCTCGTCGAGTCCGTGGTCCCAGCATTCGATCGCGACGCGGCCGTCGAAGAGGTCCACGAGCGCGGCGGCGGCCTCGCACGCCTCGTGCTCGAGCCCGCGCGCGAGGAGCCGCGGCACCCAGCCGCGCGGACAACCGGTGAGCGCGAAGAGGCCGCGCGCGTGGCGCGCCACGAGATCGAGCGGCACCGCGGCGCGCCCGCGCGGCCGTTCCATGCGCGCGCGCGTGATGAGCATCGAGAGGTTGCCGTAGCCTTCGCGGTCCTCCGCGAGCAGCACGAGGTGCGTGCGCCAGGGTGCCGCGCCGTCCGGGGCATCCACCTCCACCGTGAGCTCGGCGCCCACCAGCCCGTCCACCTCCGCCTCGCGCGCCGCCTGCGCGAAGGCGACGATCCCGCCCAGCTCGTCATGGTCGGTGAGCGCGAGGGCGCCGTAGCCGAGCGTCTTCGCGCGCGCCACGAGCGCCTCGGGCGGCGACGCGCCGTCGAGGAGCGAGAACGCGGAATGGCAGTGGAGCTCGACGTAGTCGCTCAGTCGTACCACCCCTGCACGAACCACTTGCCGCGCTCGACGAACACCAGCAGCTCGCCGTGCGCGGAGTCGCCGCGCCAATAGTCGCGGCGGTAGGGATCGTCCCACCAGTCGCCGCTCAAGCGCTCGGGGCCGGCGGCGCGGGAGAGCGCGATGTGTTCGCCGCGCCACCAGAGCGCGCACGGGCAACCGGCGCTGAACTCCATCGCGACCTCCTCCGGCGTCTCGAGCAGGCGGAGGGCGGAAGTGCCGGTCATCGGCCATCGGTCATCGGTCATCGGGAACGGCAACGGCGACGGCAAAAAAGCGTCGGCCTCGACCCACGCGCCGGCGCGCTCGGGGGCGTGCGCGTCGCGGGCGACGGGGCGCACCACGGCGCGCGGCCCCAGCTCGGCGCGCAGTCGCGCGAGCGCGGCATCGGCGGCGGCGGGGTCCTGCCAGCGCGGCGCGAGCAGATCGCCCTGCGCGGCGGAGGCGGGCGCGGTGGCGACGACGGCCACCGTCACGCCGCACGCCGGCGCGGTGAGCGGCCAGCGGGCGAGGAGCGCGCGGCAGTGCTCGAAGAGCGGCGCGGCGCGGGCGACGGCGCGCGGGAAGCGCACTTCGCGGGTGACCGTGTGCGCGGCGGCGCCGGCGATGTCGGTGGGCAGCGCGCCGCGCGCGTCGTCGAGGGTGAGCGTGATCGCGAGCGCGGCGGCGGCGCGCCCGTCGCGCGCGAGCGCGGGGGCGAGCCGCTCGAGCGCGGCGCGCACCAAGAAAAGGATGGGTTCCATCGTCACCGCGGGCGCGGCGAGCTCCGCGCTCACCGCGTGCCGCGCCGCCGTCGCGGCGAGCACCGGCCGGCGCGTGTCCTCGCCGCGCGCGAGCCGCCAGGCGGCGAGTCCCGCCGCGCCCCAGCGGCGCTCCACGTCCTCCGCCATGAGCGCGGCGAGCGCGCCCGCGGTGCGCGCGCCGAGCGCGGCGAGGGTCTCGCGCATCTCGTCGTCCATCGGGATGAGCGCGAGCGGCGCCGGCGCGAGATACGCCGCGTCGCCCCCCGGCGGCACGATGCACGCGGCGGCGGCGCGCGCGCTCCACGTGGCCGCGCGCGCCGCCACGCACGAATCGGCGACCGCGACACGCGCGCGCGGATGCCAGGACCGCGCGAGCGCGAGCAGGTCGCGCGCGAGCGGCTGCTCGCTCAGCCCGAGCGCGCCGACCCACCAGAGTCCCGGCTCCCCGGCGGCCGGCGTCACCTGCGGGCTCGCGGCGACGAACAGTGCCGTGACATCGAGGATGGCGCGCGCGAGCGCCGTGTCGTCCCAATCGAGCCCCTCGAGCTCCGCGCACCGCCCGCGCGCGGCGGAGAGCGTCATGCCGAGCCGCACGCCGGCGCGCGCGGCGGCGCCGGACACCGCGCGCAAGCGCGTGCCGAAAATATCCACGAGCGCCACCGGCCGCTCATCCCACGGCGGCGGCGACCCGCGGCGTTCGCTTGCGGGCGTGCCGGACGGGGGCGACGACAGCGGCAGCACGAGCTGCGGCGCCGGGCTCGCGTGCTCGTTCGCCGCCATCGCCCGCCGCTCGCGGTCGCGCCACACCGCGGCGATCGGGAACCTCGGGATGCGCACACACGCGATGCGCCACGGCGCGTTCATGACCCACCTCCACCGTTC
>JAYUMO010000356.1:0-1618 GCA_043762555.1 Gemmatimonadaceae bacterium
TCGCGGCGCTCGAACTCCGCGATCACGCGGCCGGTGCGCACATCGAGCACCGAGACCGACGCGCGCACGGTGTCGGCTCCGGCGCGCAGGAGGGAGCCATAGACGGCGTAGCGCGCGCCGCTCGCTGTGCCGAGCTCGGCCGCCGACGTCTGGTCCGCCCGCCCGCTCCAACGGCGGACCACCACTGTCGGCGCGACGGTGCGCATCTGCCCGACGCCGTCGAGGTTCCGCGACAGGACATCCACCATCCCCTCGTGCCAGAGCTTGAGGTCCTGGTCCACCACGTCGAAGGGAGCGACGGCGAGCAGATTGTCGTCCAGCTTCTTCCGCGAGTTCCAGGTGGCGACGAGCGCGCCGGCGGCGAGCACCGCCGCCGCGGCGCCGGCGATTATCAGGCGCCGCCGATTCGGGTGGGCCGCGCCCGTTGGCGCGGCTAACTCGAGCGCATCGCGGAATTCCTCGGCGGTGCGGTATCGCTCGTCGGGCGTCTTCGCCAACGCTTTCGCGATCGCGTTGCTCACGGCGGCGGGCGCATCGGGTCGCGCCTTCGTCACTGGCGGCGGCGGCGTCGTGAGGTGCGCCGCGAGCATCGCCTGCGCCGAGGGCGCGGAGAAGGGGAGCTCTCCCGCGAGCATCTCGTAGCCGACGATCGCCAGCGCGTACAGATCCGCGCGCGCATCGATGTGTCGCTCGCCGCTCACCTGCTCGGGCGCCATGTACGTCGGCGTCCCCACCGACATTCCCGTCCCCGTCATCCGCGGCAGCCCGGCGCCGCTTCGTGCCTCGTCGATCGCGCGCGCGACGCCGAAGTCGGCGAGCACCGCGTGCCCCTCCTCGAGCAGGATGTTCTCCGGCTTGATGTCGCGGTGGACGATCCCCTTCCGGTGCGCGTACGCGAGCGCGTCCGCCACTTCGCGGAGGATCCGCACCGCGTCGGCCACCGGCATCTTGCCGCCCTGCTCGAGATGCTGCCGCAGCGATTCGCCGGCGACGAACGGCATTACGTAGTAGAGGAGATCATCCTTCGCGCCCGCCGCCAGGATGGGCAGGATGTGCGGGTGCTGCAGATGCGCCGCGAGCTCGATCTCCTGCTTGAAGCGCGCGGCGCTCACGTCGCTCGCGAGCTCCGGCGGCAGCACCTTGATCACCACCCGCCGGTTGAGCGACGCCTCGAGCGCCACGAACAACCGGCTCATCCCCCCGCCCGGGAGCTCGCGCTCGAGGCGGTAGGCGTCGCCCATCGCCGTCTGCAGCCGGCTCGCGAGGAAGACGTCGGACAATGGGGGGCCTGGTAAGAGTGGTGG
The DNA here is from genome assembly GCA_043762555.1 of Gemmatimonadaceae bacterium. Taxonomy (GTDB): domain Bacteria; phylum Gemmatimonadota; class Gemmatimonadetes; order Gemmatimonadales; family Gemmatimonadaceae; genus DATKOH01. Next base: position 1,305 of record JAYUMO010000356.1, read on the forward strand.
TAAGTTACGGGAAGGAGGGCTGGGGGGAAGAAGCCGGTCTCGGCCTCGGCCTCGGCAGAAACAAGAGCGGGTCTCGGCACTCGGCACTCGGCAACTGCCTATGACAGGACGTTGACGGTGCCCACCGTTCCCGGTAGCGTCAGCGGCATGAGATTCCGAGAGCTGGATGCGGCCAAGATCGTTTCCACCATCGAGACGCTCGAACGACGAGTCGCCGAGCGATTCCCGGTGTCGGGGTTGCGCGAGCTCTGCGGGGAGCTACTCGGCATCGCGCGGGACGCGTCGGAGCGCGCGGCGTCGATGGCGCGGCCCAA
>JAYUMO010000357.1:0-4713 GCA_043762555.1 Gemmatimonadaceae bacterium
GGGATCCCGGAGGTGGCGGGCACGTCGCGACGGCTCGGCGCCGAGCTGGGGCTCTTCGCGACGATGCAGAATCGAGGCGACATCGTGGTGCGCCTGACGCCGCGCGCGGCGCGCTCGCGTTCGAGCTTCGAGGTGATCGACGAGGTGCGCGACCGGATCAACGAGAAGGTGCCCCGGCTGCGCATCGAGTTCGTGCAGATCCTCTCCGACGTCATCAACGACCTCGCCGGCGCCGCCAAGCCGGTGGAGATCAAGCTCTTCGGCGAGCAGCTCGACCAGCTCGAGGGGTACGCCGGCGCGCTGGCGCCGCGCGTGGCGGCGGTGCGCGGGGTGGAGGACCTGTACAGCGGCGTGAGCGAGCCCGCCGCCGAGATGAAGCTGCGCGTACGCGCGGCCGAGGCGGCGCGCGTCGGGATGGACCCCGAGCAGGTGGGCGCCGCGGTGAGCGGCGCGTTGCTGGGCGTGAACGCCGGCGAAGTGCGGCGCGACGACCGCGCGGTCGGCGTGCGGGTGCGCGCCCCCGATTCGGTGCGCTACGATCCCCTGCAGCTCGCCGCGCTGCCGGTCGTCGCGAGTGGCGCCCGCCGCGCCATCCCGCTGGCCGCGCTGGCCACCGTGACGCCCACCGAGACCCGCGCCGAGCTGAATCGCGAGAACCAGCAGCAGATGCTGGCGATGACGGCGGACGTCTCCGGCCGCACGCTGGGAAGCGTGATGCGCGATGTGCGCGCCGTGCTCGCCGCGAATCCGCCGCCGGCGGGGATCCGCGTCGAGATCGGCGGGCAGTACGCCAACCAGCAGGCGGCCTTTCGCGTGCTGCTGATCGTGCTCGCGCTCGCGGCGGTGAGCGTGATCGCCGTCATGGTGGTGCAGTTCCAGAGCTTCATCGAGCCGCTGGTGATCGTGCTCGCCGCGCCGGTGAGCTTCGTCGGCGCGGTGTTCCTCCTGCTCGTCACTGGGACGCCGCTCAACGTCAGCTCGCTGATGGGACTGATCCTGCTCGTGGGGCTGATCGTGAAGAACGGGATCATCCTCCTCGATTTCACGCGTCGACGGATGCGGCTGGACGGGGTGCCCTTGGAACGCGCGATCCAGGACGCCGCGCGCGTCCGGCTGCGGCCGATCCTCATGACGACGCTCTGCACCCTCTTCGGGCTCCTCCCGCTCGCGCTCGGACTCGGCGCCGGGGCGGAGCTCCAGCGTCCGCTCGCGCTCGCGGTCATCGGCGGGCTGGCGCTCTCGACGCCGATCACGTTGTATGTGGTACCCACCCTGCTCGTCGCGATCCGCGGGCGGGAGTTCACTCTGAGCGGGAGCCCAACATGAGGTACATCGCCACAGCTGCCGCGCTGGCGGCCATGACAGTCACCTTCGGCGCCTCCGCGCAGCAGCCGTCGTACCACCGAGACGTCTCGCCCTCGCTCGCCAAGCAGGCGAAGATCAGCGAGGACAGCGCGGTCAAGATCGCGCTCGCGCAGGTGCCCAAGGGCGCGATCAAGTCGCTCGAGCTCGAGAAGGAGAAGGGGAAGCTCATCTGGTCGATGGATCTCGTCGTGCCGGGGACGAGCGGCATCGAGGAAGTGAACGTGGACGCGGTCACCGGCGCCGTGGTGAGCGTGGAGCATGAAGCGAGCGGCGACGTCGCGATCGCGGGCTACCACGTGGCGCGCCGCATCACGCTCGGCGGCGAGGGCGGCTGGGACTACCTCACCGTGGACACGGGCGCGCATCGCTTGTACGTGTCGCGCGGCACGCGCGTGATCGTGCTCAGTACCGACAACGAAGGCGTGATCGGCGAGATCCCGAACACCCCCGGCGTGCACGGCATCGCGATCGCGCCGGATCTCGGCCGCGGCTTCACGAGCAACGGTCGCGACTCCAGCGTGACGGTGTTCGACCTGAAGACGCTCGCGGTGTTGCAGCGCATCAAGATCCCGGCGCGGAATCCGGACGCGATCATGTACGAGCCGCTTTCCAAGCGGGTGTTCACCTTCAACGGCGGCAGCGCGACCGCCACCGCGATCGACGCCGCCACCGGCGCCGTGCTCGGCATCGTGCCGCTCTCCGGGAAGCCGGAGTTCGCGGTGCACGATGGCAACGGCAAGGTGTTCGTGAACATCGAAGACCGGAGCGAGATCATGGCCTTCGATGCGCGCACGCTCGCGATCCAGGCGCACTGGCCGCTCGCGCCGTGTCAGGAGCCGAGCGGGTTGGCGATCGACCGCGCCCACGGGGTGCTCCTCTCCGGATGCGACAACAAGTTGATGGCCGTCGTGACCATCGCGACCGGCCGCGTGGCCGCATCGTTGCCGATCGGCGACGGCGTGGACGCGACCGCCTTCGACCCCGGCACCCAGACCGCGTTCAGCTCGAACGGCGAGGGCACGCTGACGGTGTTGAAGTCGACCGTTTCCGGCTCCTTCTCGGTCGCCGAGACCATCCCCACGCAGCGCAGCGCGCGCACGATGGCCCTCGACGAACGCACCCACTGGGTGTACACGGTCGCCGCCGAATTCGGCCCCGCGCCCGCACCGACCGCCGAGAATCCGCGCCCCCGCCCCCCCATGGTCCCCGGCAGCTTCGTGATCCTGGTTCTCGAGCCCTGACCTGGCTGCTGTCACTGTGGGACTCCGGCTGCGCGCGGATCTTCGCTACGCGCGCTCGTCCAGCGACTAGGAACCACTATCCACGCCTTCTGTCGTCCCAGCCTCCCGACACCAACCACACTCTTCCTCCCACTTTCTCGGCCGGACGGTATTTTAGCTAGATGTCGCTAGAACGCGCCGTCGTACTATTGTCCGGCGGCCTCGACTCCGCGACGATCCTCGCGATCGCGCGCGCCGACGGCTACGAGACGCACGCGATCTCCTTCCGCTACGGCCAGCGGCACGCCGTCGAGCTGGAGTACGCCTTACGCGTGGCCCGCGCGCTCGGCGCCGCGCGCCACGTCATCGCCGAGATCGATCTGCGAGCATTCGGCGGCTCGGCGCTCACGTCGGAGATCGCCGTCCCGAAGCACGACCGGACGGAGGAGATCGGCGGCGGGATCCCGGTGACGTACGTCCCCGCGCGCAATACGATCTTCCTGTCCTTCGCGCTCGCCTTCGCCGAGACCACCGGCGCGCGCCACATCTTCATCGGCGTGAACGCGCTGGATTACTCGGGATATCCCGACTGCCGCCCCGAATATCTCGAGGCGTTCGAGCGGATGGCGAACCTCGCGACGCGGGCCGGCGTCGAGGGCGCGCGCCTGACCCTTCACGCGCCGCTGCTCCGAATGACCAAGGCGGAGATCATCCGGCGCGGGCTCGCGCTGGGCGTGGACTACTCGCTCACCCGGAGCTGCTACGATCCCTCGCGCGACGGCGCGAGCTGCGGCCATTGCGACGCGTGCCTCCTCCGGCTGCGCGGCTTCGCCGAGACGGGATCGGCGGATCCCATCCCGTACGCGCCGCGCTGATGTACAGCGTCAAGGAGATCTACTACACGCTGCAGGGCGAGGGCGCGCAGACCGGGCACGCCGCCGTCTTCCTGCGTTTCGCCGGGTGCAACCTGTGGACCGGACGCGAGCGCGACCGCACGACCGCGGTCTGCACCTTCTGCGACACCGATTTCGTAGGCACCGACGGCCCGAACGGCGGCAAATTCGCCGATGCCGGCGCGCTCGCGGACGTGGTGGCCGGGGAATGGCCGGCCGGCGAGCGCGCGAGTCGACTCGTGGTCTGCACGGGCGGGGAGCCCACGCTCCAGCTCGACGCGCCACTGGTGGAGGCGCTGCACGCGCGCGGCTTTCGCGTGGCGATCGAGACCAACGGCACGCAGCCGCTCAAGGCGTCGGTGGACTGGGTGTGCGTGAGCCCGAAGGCCACCGCCCCCCTGGCGCTCCTCTCCGGCGACGAGCTCAAGCTCGTCTATCCCCAGGCCGATGCGCCGCCGGAGCGATTCGGCGAGTTGGCCTTTCGGCACTTCTTCCTGCAGCCGATGGACGGCCCCGGCCGCGAGCGGAACACCGCGCTGGCCGCCCGGTACTGTCTCTCGCATCCGCGCTGGCGCCTGAGTCTGCAGACGCATAAACTCCTCGGACTTCCCTAGCGCGCGCCCGATGGAGATCTTTCGAGAGTTCACCTTCGAGGCGGCGCACCGGCTGCCTCACGTTCCGCCGGAGCACAAGTGCGCCCGATTGCACGGGCACTCGTTCCACGTGACCGTGCACGTGACCGGGGCGCTCGATCCGCGCCTGGGATGGGTGGCCGATTTCGCCGAGGTGAAGGAGGCGATGCGGCCATTGCTGGAAACGCTGGATCACCGCTATTTGAACGAAATCGAAGGGCTCGACAATCCGACCAGTGAGCAGCTGGCCCGCTGGATCTGGCAACGACTCGGGCCGAGGCTGGCGGGCCTTTCCGCCATTACCGTGAAGGAGACGTGCGCCACGGGGTGCGTCTATCGCGGGGAACCATGATCCACCAGGACAGGAGAACAGACATGCAGAATGGATCTCAGATTGCGCGGCGTGCCTTCACCAGGGTAGCCGGCATCGTATCGGCGGTGGCCGCGCTCGGTGCGTGCAGTTCGCTCAACGTGCACACCGACTGGAACACCACGATCGACTTCACCAAGTACAAGACCTTCGATTTCAAGGTCGACACCGTCCCCTATTCGACCTTCACGCAGGCGCGCCTCCGTCAGGGGATCGAGAACATGCTCAAGTCG
>JAYUMO010000358.1:0-2264 GCA_043762555.1 Gemmatimonadaceae bacterium
AGCCCCACTGCCGCGGATGATGATGGCAATGGCAAGCGGGATCGCCATGGCGCTGTACTCGATACCGGCTCCTCGACCCCCGGACCATCCGTTATGCACGTGCACCATGAGCAGCGCGCCGGTCTGGATCGCGAAGATGCCGGCGGCCGAGAGGCGGCCGAAGAGTCCGAAGATCAGGCCGAGTGAGGCGAAGAATTCGCCGAAGATCGCGAGGTAGGCGAACAGCGCCGGAACGCCGAGCATCCCGTGCATGAAGGCGAAGGTGCCTGAGATGCCGCCGCCGCCGAACCAGCCGAGCACTTTGCCGGCACCGTGGGAGAACATCACCACGCCGAGCGCGATACGGAGCAGGGCGACGACACGGTCATCGTCGGTGGCGAGCATCTTCTTGAGCATAAGGGCTCCCGGTGAATAAAGACGCAGTTCTGAGATCCGGGAATCGGGAATCGGGAATCGGTGGAGGAAGAACAACTTTGACGTACTGCTTTCTCCCCATGTTGTCATGCCTCCACCGATTCCCGATTCCCGATTCCGGAATGTCGATCTTTCGCAAAACTCGCGATCATCGCGATGAGCTCCATCATATCACTCTCCCTCGTCCGGTGCCCGATCGGGCAGATCCGCAACGAGAACGCCCCTCGTATCCGCGTACTCGAGATGAAAAACTTCCCGCTCTCATTCACGCGTTTGAGTATGTCGCCGTTCAGCTCGTCCAGCGTCGCCGGATCATCAACGCCGCGCGGATGCGCCCGAAAGCAGAGTATTCCGAGCGTCGCCGGCGCCAGCACTTCGAGCATCTCGTCAGCGCGCACCAATCGCTCCGCAAGCGGCGCCAGCGCCAGGCCATACGCGATCGCGCCCGAGATCGCGTCCATGCCGTAGTACTGCACGTTGAGCCACACCTTGATCCCGCGCGTCATTCGGGACAGTTGCTCCCCGTAGTCCGCGAAGTTGACTTCGCCGCCGCTCGTCTCCAGGTCCCGCATGTAATCGGGCAGGATCTGGAACGCCGTCTTGAGCCGCGCCGGCTCCTTCGCGAGTAGGCATCCGCACTCGAAGGGCACGAACAGCCACTTGTGCGGATCCATCGTGACCGAATCGGCGCGCTCGATCCCCGCCAATGCGGCACGTCCGTCGGGCGCGAGCACCGCGAAGCCGCCGTACGCGGCGTCGATGTGCATCCAGATCTTCTCGCGCGCGCACAGATCGGCGATCGCGTTCAGCGGATCCACCGCGCCGGTGTTCGTCGTCCCGGCATTGCCCACCACCATGAACGGGATCAGCCCCTTCGCGCGGTCGTCCGCGATCGCGCGCGCGAGCGTGCGCGGGTCCAGCCGGAAGTCGTCGTCGCAGGCGAGGAGCCGGATATTCTTGCGCGGCACGCCGGCCATCCACGCGGCGCGCTGCACACTCGAATGCGATTGATCCGACAGGTACATCGTGAGCCGCGCCAGGCGAGTGGCATCGTCGCCCACCGCTTCGTGCCGCGCCGCCACCACGGCGGTGAGATTCGCCCCCGAGCCGCCATTCGTGAGCAGGCCGCCTGACCCCGCGGGCATTCCCACCCAGCTGCGCAACCACTCGAGCACCACCAGCTCCACCTCGCTCGGCCCCGCGGCCACGTTCCAGTTGCCGCCGAAAAAATTGTAGCCGGTGGTGAGCCAGTCACCGAGCACCGCGGGAAACGTGGGACAGCTCGGCACGTACGCGATGAATCCCGGATGCGGCTCGAAGGCGGCGTTCGCGAACACATGCTCGCGCAGGGTGCCAAGAATGGTCTCGAAATCCGCGCCCGCCCTGGGCGCCGGCGCGGCGATGAGACGCTCGGCCTCGACGCGCGTGATCGCGGTGAAGGCGGGCTTGCTGCGGAGCGTGGACAGATGCTCGGCGATGACGTCGGCCACCCGGCGGCCGAGCGTCTGCATCGTGGCGCGGTCGAGCTCGAGCGATGGATCCTTTGTCTTTCGCGAAGAGAGGTCGGTCAAAGGAATGCGCGGGTTGGTGGTGGCACGGGACAAGCCGGACCGTAGCTTACGCACTGTGACCGCGCGCATCCAGGCTCAGATATGACCCTCATCCGCCCAGAGGCGGGAACGCCGGGGCTTTTAGCGGTCGCCGTCCCGCGCCGCTCGGGCGCGCTCTTCACACGCGGGCTCTGGCGGAGCGCGATGGCGGCGGCGAGTGACGGCAACGCCGTGCAACTGCTGCGCGACGGGCCGGCCACCTTCGATTGCATGATCGCGGCCATCGACGCCGCGCGCGAC
>JAYUMO010000359.1:0-4525 GCA_043762555.1 Gemmatimonadaceae bacterium
GCGAGAACGCGCTCCGCCTGCCGCACCATTTGGTCGCTCTCGGCGAGCGACGTTCCGCCAGGCGTCCAGAAATCCAGTACGAACGCCCCCTCGTCCATCTCCGGGAGGAACGAAGTGCCGACGAAGCGCTGGGCGATCACGCCGAGTGCGAGGAGTGCCAGCGCCACGAGCGCCACCCGGCGCGGATGCGGCAGCAGTCCGGCGAGCGAGCGCGCGTAGCGCTCGGCGAAGCGGTCGAGCGCGCGCGCGGCGCGCGCCAGGATCGCCGCGCCACCCGTTCCCGTGGCGCGCTCCACATCGTGCGCGGAGAGGAACTGCTCGCTGAGGAGCGGGATTACCGTGAGCGCGAGCGCGAGCGAGACGAGCACCGCGATCGTGAGCGTGATCGAGAGCGCGACGAAGAACTGCCCCACCACCCCTTCGAGTAGTCCCAGCGGCAGGAAGACCACCACCGTCGTGATGGTGGACGTCGTCACCGGCCAGATGAGCTCCTGCACCGCCACGCGGATCGCCGCGCGGCGCTCCTGCCCGAGGGCCAAGTGCCGGACGATGTTCTCCGTGATCACGACGGCGTCATCGATCACGAGCCCGATGGCGATCGCCATCGCCCCGAGGGTCATCAGATTGAACGTCTGCCCGGCGAGGCCCATCACGAAGACGGTGATCACCATCGTCAGCGGGATGGCGCTCGCGCTCACCGCCGTGACGCGCGCGTGCCCGAGGAAGACGAGCAGCACGAGCACCGCGAGGAGCGCGCCAATGAGCATCGCGTCGCGCACGCTCGCCACCGCTTCGCGCACGAGCGACGCTTGGTCGTAGAGCGGCCTGAGGCGGACGCCGGCCGGCAGATGCGAGGCGAGCGACGCGGCCACCGTCGCCACGCTGTCCGCGATCGCGAGGGTGTTCCCTCCCGGCTGGCGCGTGATGTTGAGCGACGCCGCCGGGCGGCCGTCGCCCGCGATGATCCGCACATGGTCCTCGGTGCCCAGCGTCACGGCGGCGATATCGCGAACGCGCAGCCCGTTCGGCAGCACCACCGCGCCCACATCCTCCACCGCGTGCGCCTCGTGATCGGTCACGATCAGGTACTGCTTGTAGTCCTGCGACACGCGCCCCACCGCCGCGACGGCGATCGCGCGGCGGATGATCCCGGCCAGATCGTCATAGGTGAGTCCCTGCGCCGCGAGGCGCGCCGGGTCCGCGACCACCTCCACCTCGCGCACGTCGGTGCCCTGCACGGCCACGCGCCCCACGCCGGGGATGCGCGCGAGCACGGGCTTCACTTGGTAGCGCGCGACATCATAGAGCGTGGCCGGATCGCCGCCCTCCACGTTGTACGAGAGGATCGGGAAGAGCGAAGGGGTGAGCCGCTCCACCTCGATCGTGAGCCCCGGCGGCAGGTCGCCCCGCACCTGGTTCACGCGCGCCTGCACCTGCTGGAGCGCGAACTGCATCTCGGTGTTCGGCGCGAAGTAGATGGCGATCTCGCTCGAGCCGCGGATGGAGCGCGAATGCACGCGTACCACCCCCGGCACCACGCTCACCGCTTCCTCGAGCGGCCGGGTGACGGCGAAGACCATCGAGCGCGCGCCGAGGGCCGAGCCCTCGGCCACGACGGTGACGCGCGGGAACTTGAGCTCGGGGTAGATCGCCGAGGGCAAGCGCAGCGCCATCCAGATCCCGGCAGCGCTCGCGAGGCCGGTCACGAGGTAGATGAACCGTCGCTGCGCGGTCAGCGCATCGAAGAGCCTCACGGGCGCGTGGCCGCGCTGTCGCGCGCGGGCACCACGTGCGCGCTGTCCTCGACGCCGTAGGCCCCGTCGGTCACCACGATCTCGCTCGCGGTGAGACCGGAGAGGATCTCCACCCCGTCCTCGCCGCGGTCGCCGACGGTGACGGCCCGGGCGTGCGCGACGTGGTCCGCGTCCACGACGAACACGTGATAGCCCTCCCCCTCGGGCACCAGCGCCGCGGCGGGGACGAGAACCGCATTCGCATGCACCCCGGTGGTGATGCGCCCGAACACCGTCTCGCCGATCCGCACCACGCGCGTCGCACGGGTTATGCGCGCCCGCAGCATCACCGACCGGGCGGCGGAGTCCACGGTGGCGCCGACGTCGACCACGGTCCCGTCCCCCAGACGCTCACCGCGCGAGTCCTCGCCCGCGGTGACGGCCACCGGAGCGCCGGGAGCGATCACCGCGGCGTCCGCCGGCGAGACGCCGAAGAGCAGATCGAGCGCGGTCGGGTCCGCGATCGCCACCACCGGCTGGTTGGCCTCCACCGGCGCGCCGAGCACGGCGGTCATGCGCGTGACCACGCCGGCGATCGGCGCGCGGAGCGTGGCGAGCTCCAGCGTCCGCCGCGCCGACACGGCGGCGGATTGCGCCTGCGCGAGCTCGGCGGTCGCGAGATCCAGGTCCTTGCGCGCGAGGACGCCGGCGTCGGTGAGCCGCACCGCGCGGTCGTACGCGTGCTGCGCGCTGAGCAGCGCGCTCTCGGCGCTCTTGGCGGCAGCTTCGAAGGGAGCCCGCTCGAATTCCACCAGCGGGGCGCCGGCGGCGACGCGTTCCCCGGCGGCGACGAAGATCCGCGCGACGCGGGTGGGGGCCGGTGCGCTCAACTCGGCGTACCGCCCGGCGCGCGGGACCACCGTGCCCAGCGCGCCGACCACGTGCGCGAAGGGCGCGCGCACCGCCGTCGCCGTGCGTACGGTGACGAGCGCTCTCGCGGCGCCACCCTCCCCGCCGCGAGGGCACGCGGCGGCAGTCAGGGCGAGCGCGGCGAGGAGAAGGGATCGGGGGCGGCTCAAGGCGTGGTCGCGGTCATCGTATGGAGGCGCAGGAGCGCCGCGGCGTTCTGGGCCGCGGCGAGATCGTCCACGTAGCGGACCAGCGCATCACGCGCGGCGCGGTGCGCTTCGAGCACGGTGGGGAGTCCCGCCGCGCCCTCAGCGTACGCCCGGAGCGACATCGCCGCCACCCGCTCGGCGCTGGCGAGGAGGCGTTTGTCGCGGTCGACGCGCGCGATCGCGGCATCGAGCTGCCGCCGCGCGCGCGCGATGCGCGCCTCACTCTCCCGGCGCGCCGTCGCGAGCTCGGCCTGGGCGCGGGCGAGTCCCGCGCGCGCCGCCGCGATCTCGCCGCCGTGCTGGTTCCAGAGCGGGAGCGGCAGGGTGATCCCCACCATCGGCAGCAGCCCGGGCTCCGCGCCGGACGGGTCGTGCGTGTCGACCCCGATTTGGACGGAGGGCGTGGTGAAGACATTCCGCGTCTCCGCGGAAAGCCCGCGCTGTGCGCCGCGCTCCGCCGCCTCGGCGGCGGCGACGGCGAGCGGCGACCCGCCGGCGCTGTCGGCGCGCGCCGGCACCCCCGCCGGCGCCGGCTCGAGGAGCGAGTCTACCGGCACGAGGAGCGGCCGGTCGGCGGACAGTCCCATCACCCGCTGTAGCTCGAGCAGCACCGCGAGCGCCGCGAGCGAATCGCCGGCGCTGGCATTCGCCGCCTGGCCGGCATTCACCGCCGCGAGCTCCAGCTCGAGCTCGCTCGCGTCACCGGCGTCGCGGCGCAGCCGCGCCAGAGCGCGCAGGCTGTCCGCGTCGCGCGCGGCGCGTTGCGAGAGTCGCGCGTGCGCCGCCGCCGCGAGGGCCGTCGTGTAGATCGTGTCCGCCTCCAGCTCCGCCGCGGCGCGCTCGAAGGCGAAGCGATAGAACGCCGCCTGCCGGAATTCGGAGGCGGCCGCCGAGCGCGCGCTGCGCAGCCACGGGTATTCGATCGGCTGATCGAGGGCGAGGTGGTACTGCGGTGTCGCCTTGGTGTAGCTCGCGGCCAGCGCCGGATTCGGGAAGGCGCGCGCCGCGCTCATCGCGGCGCTCGCGGCCGACGTGTCCGTGCGCGCGACCGAGATGCGCGGTCCGTTCGCGAGCGCCGCCGCCACCGCCGCCACTCGCGTGATCGGCGTCGGCGCCGCCCCCCGCTCCTGCGCGCCCGCGGTCGTTGTGGCGATCGCCGCCACGACCCCGACCACCCACGTCACGCGCCCACCGCGCCCCCCGGAACTTCTCATTGCCAGAAGATGATTCTCGGGCCGATTCTCAGCCAGTAGCTGTGCAATGCACGAGCGCGCATGGAACCGTCCATGCGCGCTCGTCCAGCTCCCACTCGCCACCGTCCACGCCTTCTACAACCCAGCTTCCCGATACCCCCCCCAACCTCTTTCCCACTCTCTACTATTGAACGGCATTGATCATATCGAAGATCGGCAGATACATGGCGACCACCATGCCGCCCACGATGACGCCGAGGAACACGATCATCACCGGCTCCATGAGGGACAGGAGCCCGCCGACCGCCGTGTCCACTTCGGTGTCGTAGAAGTCCGCGATCTTGGTGAGCATTTCGTCCAGGCCGCCCGTCTGCTCGCCCACCGCGATCATCGAGATCACCATTGGCGGAAAGACGTTCGACTTCTGCAGCGGCGACGAAATGGTGTCGCCGCCCGCGATCGACGCCCGGCTCTCCATGAT
>JAYUMO010000360.1:0-5398 GCA_043762555.1 Gemmatimonadaceae bacterium
GCGGGCGCGTCCGGGGCCGGCGTCGGCGCGACCACGGGTTGGGCGCGCGCGTCGGAGAGCATCGCGCGCAGCGCCGTCTCGCCGGCCGCGATCGGCGGCGTGTGCCGCGGCCGATAGACGAGCACCCCCGCGCGCTCGGGGCCCAGGTGGCGCCGCATCGCACCGGTCACGTCGTCGGCGCTGGCGCCCTGCAGCCCGGCGAAATACGCGCCGCCGAGCGTCCACGCGCCCAGCGCCTCCCACTCCGCGAGGTAGCTGGCCTGCCCCTGCATCGTCTCCAGGCGGCGCAGCCACTGCGCCTCGGTCACGCGCCGGGCGCGCTCGAGCTCGCCGGCGTGCACGCCGACATCGCGCATCGCCGCCACTTGCGCCCATGCCTCGGCCGCCGCATCGGCGGTGGACGACGGCGGCCCTTCCGCGTGGATGGTGAAGACGCCGATCTCGGTAGGCGTGTAGTTCGACGCCCCGATCGACGCCACGAGCCGCCGCTCGCGCACCGCGCGGTAGAGCCGCGAGGCGCGTCCCCCGCCGAGCATCGTCGCGGCGAGATCCAAGAGCACCGTGTCGGCGTCGAGCGTACCCGGCGTGCGCCAGCCGATGGCGAGCTGGGTCTGCGCAATGTCGCCGGTGAGCTCACGGAAGCGGAAGTCCTCGTGCGGCGGCTCGTCGGGGCCCGGCTCGCGCGCCACTGGCGCCGCGGGGAGCGCGCCGTACACCCGCTCGATCTCGCGCGCGGCGCCGTTGACGTCCACGTCGCCCACCACGGAGAGGATCGTGTTGGACGGCCGGTAGAAGTTGCGATAGAAGCGGAGCAGGTGATCGCGGGTGAGGCGGCGGAGCCCGTCCTCGCGTCCGATCCGCCATCGGCGGATCCGGTGGCGGTCGTGGAGAAGTGCGTACAGCGTCTCGATCGCGACCGCGGACGGATTGTCCTGCTTGCGTTTCGTCTCCTGGATGATCACGGCGAGCTCGCGCGCCAGCTCGTCGGCGTCGATGACGGAGTTGGCGAAGGCATCGCACTGGATCTCGAGCCCGCGCACGAACGCGGACGCCGGGAGCACGGTGTAGTAGTTCGTCTGATCGTAGATCGTGCCGGCGTTCAGATAGCCGCCCGCGGCCTTGGTGGCGCGCGGGATCGCCCCCACGCCGCGCGTCGGCGTGCCCTTGAAATACATGTGCTCGAGGACGTGCGCGATGCCGGCCACGTCGTCGGGCTCATCGAAGTATCCGACCTTGACGTGCGTGACAATGGCGACGACCGGAGCGCTGGCGTCGCGGCGGATGAGCGCGGTGAGGCCGTTCTGGAGCTTCACGCGCCGGACGGAATCGGCGCTCAGGAGCGGCGAGGCGCCGCTCCCGCCGGTCACTGCGCGATGCGGAGCAGCCCCGCGTCCGCGCTGCCACGGATGAAGCTCTCCGCGTCGTGCGTCGGGATCTTGACCCCGGTGAGGGAGTAGCCGCGGCGCGCCTCGGTGGCCATGAATTCCTGCACCGAGCGGCCGGTCATCATCGTGTTCGCCTCCTTCATCGCGCGCACGATCCGTTCCCAGGTGCCGCGGAACTCGGCGCCGTCGTGCGTGACCACGCTGTGCTCGCTGGCTTCCTCGCCGCGGCGGCGCTCGGCGAGGTCCGCGAGCAGCGTCGAGAAGAGCTCGAGCTGGGCGCGATCCTTGGTATCGGCCTCCTCCGCGGCGCGCGCCTCGATCTCGGCGAGCATGTCGTCGATCGGATCGCTCTCGCCCACGAGCTCGCCCTCGCGAGTGCGCCACTCCACGAACTCGGGATCGGCGTCGCCTACGTGCTTCAGCTTCTTGGTCAGATCGATGTAGCGCCAGATGCCGAGCGCGTCCCAGTGGTCCTCGGGCGACGTGCGCTCGAGGTGGCGGAGCGCGCGTTCGTACTCGCCCCGGTCGTACAGGATGTTCGCGAGGTAGATGCGCGCCTCGGTGTGCTCGTCGTCGAGCTCGAGCGCGCGCTCCAGGTGCGCGATCGACGGGTCGTCCTTGCCGAGCCGGTGCAGTGCGTAGCCGAGGCACGCCTGCGCCTCCGCGAGCTCCGGGCTCTCGCGCACCGCCGTCTCGAAGAACTCGCGCGCGTCGTCGATCAGCTCTTCGCGGAAGAGCGCGCGGCCCACCTGCAGCACGAGATCGAGGTCGTCCTCATAGCCGAGCTCGAGGATGCGGCGGAAGTGGGCGAGCGCGAGCTCGCGCTGGCCGATTTTGAGCAACGTCTCGCCGAGCCCGGCGAGCGCGTCCTCGTGATTCCCGTCGAGCACCAGCCCCATCTCGAAACTCTGCCGCGCCCACGCGTATTCCTCGCGCGCGAGCCGCGCGTACCCCACGCCCACATGCAACTCCACCGATTCCGGGTAGAGCGCGAGCCCCTCGCGCAGCACTTCGAGCGCCTCTTCATACTGCCCCTCGTTGTACAGCTGATGGGCGCGTTCGTCGTACTCTTCGGAACTCAGGAATGGGTTGGGCATGGGCTCCGGCACCTCCGGCACTGAGGGTCAGCCTAACCTAGCACGCAGTGATGGCGGAGTTCAACCGCCTCACCGCGCCTCCATCGCCGACAACGACCGCGCGATCGCCGCGGCCAAGCCGGCGTTCGCTTCGAGCAACGCGAGATTCGCCGCGCGCGCGCGGCCTTTCGTCGCGCGATCCACTTCGGCGAGCAGGAAGGGCGTCGTCGCCGCCCCGCCCACCTTCTTCCGGGACGCCGCGCGCAGCGCCGCTTGCACGGCCCGCGCGACCGTGGCCGCACTCAGCGCCTGCGCCGCCGGCACCGGCTGCATCACCACCATCGCCTGCGTCCGCCCAAGGGCGCGGTGCAGCCGCCACGCCGCCGCGATCTCGCCCGGCGTCTCCGCCCGCGCGGCGAGCGGGATCCCGCTCGTGCGCGTGTAGAACCCGGGCATCTCGTCCGTGCGGTATCCGATCACCGGCACCCCCAGTGTCTCCAGCCGTTCACTCGTCGCCGCGAGGTCGAGGATCGACTTCGCGCCGGCGCAGATCACGAGCACCGGCGTCCGCGACAGCTCCAGCAGGTCCGCGCTCTCGTCGTACGGCGGTCGCCGGTGCACGCCACCGATCCCGCCGGTGGCGAACAGCTCGATCCCCGCCAGACGCGCCATCATCATCGCCGCGGCCACGGTGGTCGCGCCGTCGGCTCCCTGCGCCAACGCGACCGGCACGTCGCGCGCCGAGAGCTTCCGCACGCCGTCGCGGCGCAGCAGGCGTTCGAGCTCCTCCGGCTCGAGTCCCGCCGCCGCGACGCCCCGCACCACCGCGGTCACCGCCGGCACCGCTCCGCCGGCGCGCACCGCCTGCGTCATGCGATCCGCCGCCTCCCGGTTCGCGGGACTCGGCAATCCGTGCGCGAAGACACTACTTTCCAGGGCGACGACAGGAGCGTGATCGCGCAACGCGGCCGCGATTTCGTGCGTGAGCCGGATCACCATGCGCCCGAGCGCGGCGTCACACGGCGGCACGGGACCGTCACGTGCCGGGGCCACCCGTCGCGTCGCGCGCCGCCTTGAACTCGGCGTCCGCGTTCCACGTCGGTACCACCGGCGCGTTCGCGAGTGCGCGGCCGAACGCGAGCACCAGATCGGAGATCTGCACCGCGCCGCGCAGATCGAAGTCCGGGCGGTACTCATCCGACGGCTGGTGGTAGCGGTGCGCGGTGTAGTCCGCTTGCTCCTGCTCTCCCCATCCCTTCTTCCGGCCGACGTAGTCGGTGCCGGCGCCGATGGAGATGCTCGGCACGCCCACCTTCGCGAACGAGAAGTGGTCGGAGCGATAGAAGTGACCCGCCTCCGGGTGCGCTTCCGGAGTGAGCCGCATCCCCTTCGACTCGGCGAGGTGCGCGATCATCGAGCCGAGCGCGCTCTTGTTCGCGCCGAGCACCGTGAGGTCGCGCACCCGTCCGTTGAGCGTGACCACATCCATGTTCAGATCGGCGACGATCTGCCTGAGCGGGACGGGGGAATGCGACGCGAACCATTCAGAGCCGAGCAGCCCCGACTCCTCCGCCGTGACGAACACGAAGAGCTGCGACCGCCGCGTCGGGGAGCGCTTGGCGGCGGCGCGCGCGATGCCGAGCAGCGCCGCCGTGCCCGAGGCGTTGTCGGCCGCGCCGTTGTAGATCGAATCGCCGTTCACCGCCGGGCCGATCCCGAGATGATCCCAGTGCGCGCTGAAGACGACGTATTGCTTGCGGAGCTTTGCCTCGCTCCCGGTCAACAGGCCCACCACATTCTCGCTCTCGAGATGCGCGACGCGGTTGGCGAACGACAGATCCACCTGGATCCCGCTGCGCACCGGTCTGAAGGCGCGTGTCGCGGCCTGTTTCCGGAGGGCCGCCAAGTCCAAGCCCGCCTGCGCGAGCAGCGCCGTCGCCGCGCTGTCGGTGATCCAGCCGCGCACGCCGAGCGGCGCGCTCAGGGCCGGGTCGCGCGGGAGCATCCGCTGCTCCTTCGCCCACGAACCGACCACGGTGTGCCAGGGATAGCCCGCGGCGTCGGCGGTGTGGACGATGAGCGCCCCCACCGCGCCGCGACGCTCAGCCTCCTCGAACTTGTACGTCCAACGCCCGTAATACGTCATCGCCTTCCCGCCGAACAGCTTCGGCTCATTCGCGGGCGCCGGCGGATCGTTTACGAGCACGAGCAGCACCTTACCCTTCAGCTCCTCACCCTTGAAGTCGTCCCACTTGTATTCAGGCGCGTTCACGCCGTAGCCCACGAAGACGAGCTCCCCGCGCGCGAGGCCTGAGTCGCTCGCGCTGCCGGCCCAGACCACGACCTCGCCCGGGTAGGCGAGCTTCGCGCTCGCCTTCCCGCCCGCGATCAGCCGGATGCTCGAGGGGATCGCGCCGACGACATCGATCGGCACCTTCTGGAAGAACGATCCGTCCACGCCCGGATGCACCCCCGCGCTCTGGAGCTGTGCGGCGATGTACTCCGCCGCGAGCCGCCCACCGCGCGTGGCCGGTGCGCGTCCCTCGAGCAGATCGCTCGAGAGGAATCTCAGATCGGCGTCGAACGCGCCCGTGCTGATCTTCGCTGCACACGCGCACGACGACGCCATCGCCGTTTGCGCCGCGAGGACCGCCGGTGCGATGACCGCGACGACGAGGATCGAACGAAGACGCCTCATATGATCTCGGTGGAAGTTTTCCCGTAGCCCGAACGATTGGACCGCGCTAAGTTCGCCCCCATGCCCATCACCCCGCCGCCCGACCCCGAGGCCCCGCCTCCGCCCGAACTCGTCGACACCACCCCCGCCACCCCCGAGCGCACCGGCGTCACGTATGGAATCCTGTTCTTCGTCCTCGCGGCCCTGCTCGCGTATTTCGTCCTTCGCCTCTTCCGTTCCCACTAGCTGCCGAGGCCGAG
>JAYUMO010000361.1:0-3489 GCA_043762555.1 Gemmatimonadaceae bacterium
GCGCGCCTCGGCGCGACGCGGCTCCCCCGCAAGCCGCTCCGGCTCCTCGCCGGCGCTCCCCTCGTGATCCGTGTGTGGCAGCGTGTGACGGCGCTCAACCTCGCCGACCGCTGCGTGATCGCCACCGATCATCCTGACGTCGCCGCGGCCGCGAAAACGGCGGGCGCCGAATGCGTCATGACGTCGCCGCTGCACCCCTCGGGCACCGATCGGGTGGCCGAGGTGTCGGGGCGGCCTGAATACGCGCGATACGAGGTGATCGTCAACATCCAGGGCGACGAGCCCTTCCTGCCGCCGGCGGCGGTGCGGGGCGCGACGGCGATCGTGACCGAAGGTCGGTTCACACTGGGCACGGCGGCGGCGCACGCGACGCGCGAGACGCTGGGGCTGCCGCAGGTGGTGAAGGTGGTCTGCGCGACCGACGGCCGGGCGCTCTATTTCTCTCGAGCGCCGATCCCCTTTCTCCACGACGACGCGGAGGCGGCGGAACGCGACCGGCTGGTGCGGCAGCACATCGGGATCTACGCGTACACGGCGGAGAGTCTGGCGCGCTGGGTGGCGCTGCCGCCGCATGCGCTCGAACGAGTGGAAGGCCTGGAGCAGTTGAGGCCGCTGGCGGCGGGGATGCCGATGGGTGTCGCCACGGTCACGGGATCGCTCGCGGGCGGGATCGATACGGAAGACGATTTGCACCGCGCCAACGAGCGCTGGCCGGACCTCATCGCGGAGCGGGAGTGATGCCGACGCATCCATCGCAGCAGACGACGAAGTTCATCTTCGTGACCGGGGGCGTGGTCTCGTCGCTCGGCAAGGGGATCGCGGCCGCCTCGCTCGGGCGGCTGCTCGTGGAGCGCGGCCTGCGCGTCACCATGCTCAAGTTCGATCCGTACATCAACGTCGATCCGGGGACGATGTCCCCCTTCCAGCATGGCGAGGTGTTCGTCACCGACGACGGCGCGGAGACCGATCTGGACCTCGGCCACTATGAGCGCTTCATCGACCGGTCGCTCTCGCAGACGAACAACGTGACGACGGGCCGCATCTACCTCAACGTCATCACCAAGGAGCGGCGCGGCGAATATCTCGGCTCCACCGTGCAGGTGATCCCGCACATCACCGATGAGATCAAGTCGGCGATGAAGCGGCTCGCGCCGGACAACGACGTGGTGATCGTCGAGATCGGCGGCACGGTGGGCGACATCGAGTCGTTGCCCTTCCTCGAAGCGATCCGGCAATTCCGTCACGAGGTGGGGCGCGAGAACGCGATCTTCATCCACCTCACCCTGGTGCCGTACATCGCCGCGGCCGGCGAGGTGAAGACCAAGCCGACGCAACACTCGGTGCGCGAGCTGATGGAGATCGGGATCCAGCCCGACATCCTCATCTGCCGCAGCGAGCGTCCGCTCTCGGCGGACGTGAAGCGCAAGATCGCGCTGTTCTGCAACGTGGACCCCGACTCGGTGATCGAGAGCCGGGATGTGCCGACGATCTACGAGATCCCCCTCTCCTTCCACGAGCAGAAGCTCGACGACCGCGTGGCGTCGCGCCTCAGCCTCGGCGGCAAGTCCCCCGATCTCGCGGCGTGGAAGCAGATGGTGGGCCGCGTGACGGCGCCGCGGGAGCGCGTGCGCATCGCCGTGGTGGGGAAGTACACCGACCTGGTGGACAGCTACAAGAGCGTCCAGGAGGCGCTCATCCACGGTGGCATCGCGAACGATACCGGCATCGACATCAAGTGGCTCTCGAGCGACCTCTTCACCGATCAAGCGCGCGCGCAGGAGATCCTCGCCAGCGTGGACGGGCTGCTCGTGCCAGGCGGCTTCGGCGTGCGCGGCATCGAGGGAATGGTCGAGGCGATCCGCGCGGCGCGCGAGCGCGGGGTCCCGTTCTTCGGGATCTGTCTCGGCATGCAGGTCGCGTCGATCGAGTTCGCACGGAACAAGTGCGGGCTCGACGACAGCCATTCGGGCGAGTTCGCGCCCGAGTGCGCGCACGCGGTGATCGCGCTCATGGAATCGCAGCAGCACGTGACCGATCTCGGTGGGACGATGCGACTCGGGGCCTATCCGGCGCGCCTGCGGCCGGGATCGCTCGCCGCCGAAAGCTACGGCCTGCCCGAGATCAGCGAGCGCCACCGCCACCGCTACGAGTTCGCGAACCAGTACCGCGAGACGTTCGAGAAGCACGGCATGCGCTTCTCCGGCCTCTCGCCCGACGGCTCGCTGGTGGAGATCATCGAGCTCCCCGACCATCCGTGGTTCGTCGGCGTCCAATTCCATCCCGAGCTCAAGTCGCGGCCGACGCGGGCGCATCCGCTCTTCGCCGGCTTCATCGCGGCGGCGGTGCGGAGGAAGCACGCGTTCGGCGACGCGGCGTCGGCCGCGTCGGCCGCGTCGGCCGCGCGCGCGGCCAGCGCACCGTGACCGTGGGCGTCAGCTTCCGCTCCGACGCGCTGTTTCTCATCGCCGGCCCGTGCGTGGTGGAGGGCGACGACGTGAACCTGCGCATCGCCGATCATCTCGCGCGCCTCGCGCCGCGCGTGCCGGGCGGGATCATCTACAAGGCGAGCTTCGACAAGGCCAACCGGTCGAACGCCGGCGGGGCGCGCGGACCCGGCATCGAAGAGGGGCTCGCCGCGCTCGCGCGGGTGCGCCAACAGTCGGGGCTCCCGGTGCTGTCGGACGTCCACCTCCCGGAACAATGCGATCTTGCCGCGTCCGTGGTCGACGTGCTGCAGATCCCCGCTTTCCTGTGCCGACAGACCGATCTGCTCGAGGCGGCGGGCGCCACGGGGAAGCCGGTGAACATCAAGAAGGGGCAGTGGCTGCATCCCGAGGGGATGAAGGGCGCGGTCACGAAGGTGCGGCGCGCCGCCGGCAAGGCCGGCGCGATGCCCGGGCACATCGCGGTCACCGAGCGCGGCTCCTTCTTCGGCTACGGCGATCTCGTGGTGGACATGCGCGCGTTCCCACGGATGCGCGCCGCGTGCGATGCGCCGGTGATCTTCGACGCGACGCACAGCGTGCAGCGGCCGGGACGCGGCGAGGGCGGCGCGAGCGGCGGGGCGCGCGAGTTCATTCCCGGGCTCACCTTCGCCGCGATCGGCGCCGGGGCCGACGGCCTGTTCCTGGAGACGCACCCGCATCCCGACCGCGCGCCGAGCGACGGTGCCAACATGATCCCGCTCGGCGAGCTGAATGACCTCGTGCTGCGCGCGATCGACCTGTGGCACACGCGCCGGAAATGATCGACAAGGCGCTCGCGAAGCGCATCCGGCTCGTCGGCCTCGACGTGGATGGCGTCCTCACCGACGGCGGCATCTACTTGGGTGACGCCGCCGGCTCGCCGGTGGAGCTCAAGCGCTACCACATCGAGGACGGCCTCGGCGTACGCTTCCTCCATTCGGCCGGGCTCAAGGTGGTGATCGTCACCGGGCGCGTGTCGGAGAGCGTGCGGCAACGCGCGGCGGAGCTGAGCATCGACGATCTG
>JAYUMO010000362.1:0-2072 GCA_043762555.1 Gemmatimonadaceae bacterium
CTTCGGACATCCACGCGGTCTCGGCCTGCTCTTCACCACCGAGATGTGGGAGCGCTTCTCGTACTACGGGATGCGCGCGATCCTCATCCTGTTCCTCACGCAGTCGCTGCACTGGAGCACCAAGGACGCGGCGAATCTCTACGGCAACTACACCGCGCTCGTCTACCTCACGCCGCTCATCGGCGGCTACCTCGCCGACCGCTGGCTCGGGACGCGGCGTTCATTGGTGATCGGCGGCGTGATCATCGCGCTGGGACATTTCTCCCTCGCGTTCTCGGACATGCGGATGTTCTACCTCGGGCTCGCGCTGCTGATCATCGGCACCGGCTTCTTCAAGCCGAACGTGTCTACGATGGTGGGCCAGCTCTACCGCCCGGGGGACAGCCGGCGCGACGCCGGATTCACGATCTTCTACATGGGTATCAATCTCGGCGCGACCCTTGGCCAGACCGTCTGCGGATTCTTCGGCGATCCCGTGCGCTTCGGCGACGGCGGCTGGCACATTGGATTCGCGGCGGCGGGCGTCGGCATGGTCGCCGGCCTCATCGTGTATCTGTGGGGTCGTGAGACGTATCTGCCTGGCATCGGGCTCGGTACCGCGGCCGCCCGAGCGAAGGAAATCGTTGGCGGCGCGGCATCGGCGGCCACGAACGTCGACACCGCCACGATCATCCATGGGCTTGGCGGTGCCGTGGTCGGCTCCGTGATCAGCTACGCCACTGGCGGGTTCTCGCTACTCGGTCTCGCCTTCGGCACGCTGATCGGTGCCTCGCTGGGGATCACCGTGCTCGGGACCACTGGGGAGGAACGGAAACGCGTCTTCGCGCTGTTCATCGTCGTGTTCTTCGTGGTGGCCTTCTGGGCCAGCTTCGAGCAGGCCGGCAGCTCCATGAACCTGTTCGCCGCCAACAACACCGATCTGTACATCGGCACGTTTCACATCGCGCCCGCGTGGCTCCAATCCATCAACTCCGGCTGCATTCTGATCTTCGGCGGTGTCTTCGCCGCGCTCTGGCTCTTCCTGGCCAAGCGCGGGTGGGAGCCGTCGACCCCGGTGAAGATGGTGCTCGGCCTCGCCCTGCTCGGTGTGGGATTCGTGTTCATGGTGGTCGGAGGACGGCGCGCCGATGGCGGCATTCTCGTGAGCCCGCTCTGGCTCGTTGGCGCCTATGCGTTCCACACCTTCGGCGAGCTTTGCGTGTCGCCGGTGGGGCTCTCGTATTTCACGAAGGTGGCGCCGGCGAAATTCGCGTCTCTGTTGATGGGGGTCTGGTTCCTGGCGAACGCGGCGGCGAACAAGATCGCCGGAATGTTCGCCGGCTATACGCCGACGCCCGGGCAAGCGCCCGAGGTGCCGGCGGCGGGATTCGCGGGCTACATCCAGCACGTGAGCGCGACGAATGCCGGCTTCTACACGATCTTCGTGGTCGTCGCGTTCGGCTCCTCTGCGCTGATGCTCCTCTGCGTGCCGTTGCTCAAGCGGCTCACCGCGAGCGTGAAGGCCTAGCTTGTCCTGAGTTCACGTGCAGTGCCGCGGCCACCGTGCGCGCGCAATCCAACAGCTCCGCGCGCTCGTGACCCTTTATCGCTCCGCGGTAGAGCTCGTCCCACCCCAGCAGGAAGTCGCGATCGTCGGCGACGCGGATCTCGGGCTCCCTAGCGCGCCCCTGATTGCTCTGGTGATATCCCGGTGCCCAGCCACCCGCGCCGCGATGTGGATGATAGCACGATCGTCAGGCGGCACCCGCTCGCGGGCGGTGCAAGGCATCGGCCACGACGCGCGGGCTGTGCGCGGCGACGCGAAGGAGTGCGAGCGCCGGCCCGCCGGGCATTCGTCGCCCCTGCTCCCAATTCCGAAGGGTGGCCGCGCTAATGCCGATCATCAGGGCGAAATCCGCTTGCGAAACACCCAACTTGGCGCGCACGGCCCTCACATCCGCCGGCCGGAATTTCGTGAGGCGTGACGGTTTCAACGTGCCGCGGCGAATGCGACCCGCCTGCCGAATGCTGACCATCAAGTCTCGAAACGCGGCATCCTTCATTGAAATTCCTCCCGCACCAGTTGAGCAAGC
>JAYUMO010000363.1:0-1684 GCA_043762555.1 Gemmatimonadaceae bacterium
CCACGCCGCGCGTTCACTGCTCGCGCACACGGCGGCCACTGGCTGGCCGGAATAGAAGATCTCGGACCCGAACAGCCGAGTCTTCGCAGGGGCATCGCCCGGACCGAGCACATCGTACACATCAGGCATTTCGCGCGCGCGAGAGGCGTCGAACCGGCGAATCGTGCCGCGAGGCACCACGGCACGAAGGACCACGGCGTGCAACATGCCCGGCCGCGCGACATCTGCCGTGTACCTCGCGCGGCCGGTCACCTTCTCCTCCGCGTCCATTCTCGGAATGCGCGCTCCGACGATGGTGAGGTGCGCGTTGGCGTCCCATGGAATCGGGTCGAACGCGGGTAGCTCCACGATTCGCGTCTCGCTGCGCCCCTCGATTTCGACCGTGGTCTGGACGAAGGTTCCCGTCGGCTTGCTCGGGGCCGCGGGTTTACGCGCCATCGCCGCCGCGCTGCGCAAACTCGCCATCGGCCACCGCGCGAATGGCGCGGGCGACCTTCGGATACGTGCCGCACCGGCACAGGTTGCCGCTCATATGCTCACGAATCTCGTCGTCCCCCGGACTCGGGTTTCCCTGCAGCAGCGCGTGTGCCGCCATGAGCTGCCCGGGTGTGCAAAAGCCGCATTGCGCGGCGTCGTAGGCAATAAAGGCGCGTTGCAGCGGGGACAAGGATGGCCGGCCACCTGTCGTAGCGAGTCCTTCGACCGTCATCACGTGCCCGCCAGCGCATCCGGCGGCGAGCGTCAGGCACGAGTATGCCAGGTCGCCGTCGATGAGCACGGCGCATGCGCCGCACTCGCCTTGATCGCACACGAGCTTCGTCCCGGTGAGCTCCAACTGGTCGCGCAACACATCGAGGAGCGTCGCCGTGGCGGGTGGATTAATGTCGTGGGAGCGGCCGTTGACCATGATGCGCATCAGTTGAAATAGTCGTCTGAAAGGTGAGGTGTCAAAGGCGCGTCGCCCCGCGACTTGTAGCGAGGGGCGGCCGGCGATAGACTGTTTCTCCCAACATCAGCCCGCTCGACCTGCAGAGCTCCCAGAGGATCGACCGATGCCGTACATCATTACCGAAGCCTGCAAGGACACCAAGGACAAGTCCTGCGTGGACGTATGCCCTGTGGATTGCATCTACGAAGGGCCGGACATGCTCTATATCCATCCCGATGAGTGCATCGACTGCGGCGCGTGCGAGCCGGAATGCCCGGTCACCGCGATCTTCCCCGAGGAAGACGTGCCGGCCAACCAGAAGCAGTACGTGCAGATCAATCGCGAGGTGTTCAAGGGCGAGAATCCGCCGGGTCGCCCGAGCCGCTGACGCCTACTGGCTTGTGAGCGATGTCAGGAATTCGCTCAACAGGTGATTGAAGGCCGCCGGACGTTCCGCATTGCTCACGTGGCCCGCTCCGGCAATCACATGCAGATCGCTGCCGGCTATCCCGTGGTGCATGGCCCGAGCCTCACTCGCCGGGGTGAGCGCGTCCTCCTCGCCCACCAGGATCAGTGTCGGCACGCTGATCGTGGCGAGCGTCGGAACGGAATCCTCGCGGTGGAGCATCGCGTCCAGGGCGCCGGCGATGCCCGCGGCCGGAGCCAGCGACATCATCCGGTGCATCGCCTCGACGAAATCGGGGTTCTTCTCGCGTGTGCTCTTCCCGACCATGCCGGCAATCATCTTGTCGGCAA
>JAYUMO010000364.1:0-8933 GCA_043762555.1 Gemmatimonadaceae bacterium
CGACGTGCGAGAGGTCGAATTCCGCGGTGAGGTAGAAGGTGGGTACGGGGCCGATCGATTCGGCGAGTCGCTTGGCGATCGTCTTCCGGATCGGTGTGAGCGCGATGTCGTCGAAATCCGCGAGGGACGCAGGGGCGCGGCCGGCAGTGGCGGAGCGCGACGCGGCGGGGGCGCCGCCCC
This sequence comes from Gemmatimonadaceae bacterium, assembly GCA_043762555.1. Classification (GTDB taxonomy): domain Bacteria; phylum Gemmatimonadota; class Gemmatimonadetes; order Gemmatimonadales; family Gemmatimonadaceae; genus DATKOH01. Next base: position 181 of record JAYUMO010000364.1, read on the forward strand.
CCTGCATCGCGGCCTCGATGTCGCGGCGGATGATGCGGCCGCCGGGGCCGCTGCCCTGCAGCTGCTCGAGCTCGAGTCCGCGCTCGTTCGCAAGGCGACGCGCCAGCGGCGAGGAGCGCAGCCGCTCGCCGTTCTCGGTGGCGTGCCGGGGCTGCTCCGTGGGAGGCTCGGGCATCGGCGGCGGGTTGTTTTTCATCGCCGGCGCGGCGTTCCCGAGGCGCTGCGCCGCGGATGACGCGGATGGAGAAGACGATAACGCGGATGGGATAGGGGCGGATGACGGCGCCTTCGCGCCGGACACCAGCGCGTCGATGTTCTCATCGGCAGCCGCGATCACGGCCAGAAGATCGCCGACCGGGCGCGTCTCGCCCTCGGCGGCGAGCTGACGGCGGAGCACGCCGTCGCCGCGCGCCACGAGCTCCATCACGGCCTTGTCGGTCTCCACCTCGGCGAGCAGGTCGCCCTTCGCGACGTGATCCCCCTCGCGCTTGTTCCACTTCACGAGGCGCCCCTCTTCCATCGTGGGGCTAAGGGCTTCCATTACCACTTTCGTTGCCATGGTAGGTACTCGGGATTCGGGACTCGGGGCTCGGGACTCGGGTCGGAGCTCAGGCAGTCGAGTCCCGAGTCCCGACTACACGTACAAGACTTTCTTCACCGCGGCAACGGTCTTGCCGAGGTCGGGCTTCGCGGCGCGCTCCAGATTCTTCGCATAGGGCATCGGCACATCCGCCTGGTGCACACGCATTACCGGCGCGTCGAGATCGTCGAAGCAATCGCGCTGGATGAAGTCCACCACCTGCGCGCCCACGCCGCAGATCTCCCAGCCTTCCTCCAGCACCACGGCCCGATTCGTCTTCCTCACCGAGGCGGCGATCGTCTCCACATCCATCGGGCGCAGGCTCAGCAGGTCGATCACCTCGAGCGAGATCTCCTCCTTCGCCAGCGCGTCCGCCGCTTGCAGCGCCACGAGGATCATCTTGCCGTAGGTGACGAGCGTACAGTGCGCGCCCTCCCGCTTCACTTGCGCGCGCCCGATCGGGATCGCGTACTCCCCCTCGGGCACCTCCCCTTTCGTGTTGTACAACATCTCCCCTTCGAGCACGATCACCGGATTGTCGTCGCGGATCGCGCTCTTGAGCAACCCCTTCGCATCGTAGGGCGTACCGGGCGCGACCACCTTGAGCCCCGGAATGTGCGCCAGCCACGACTCCCACGCCTGCGAGTGCTGCGCCGAGAGCTGCAGCGCGGCGCCGTTCGGGCCGCGGAAGACGATCGGTACGTTGTACTGCCCGCCGGACATCGAGAGCATCTTCGCCGCCGCGTTCACCACCTGGTCGAGCGCGAGCAGCGCGAAGTTCCAGGTCATGAACTCGATCACGGGACGGAGCCCCACCATCGCCGCGCCCACGCCGACGCCCGCGAATCCGAGCTCGGTGATCGGCGTATCCACCACGCGCATCTCGCCGAACTCCTGCAGCAGCCCCTTGCTCACCTTGTAGGCGCCCTGATAGACGCCCACCTCCTCACCCATGATGAACACACGGTCGTCGCGCTGCATCTCCTCGCGGAGCGCTTGGTTGAGCGCGTCGCGATAAGTGACCACCGGCATAAAAATAAAGCTCAGCCCGTCACCGGCGCGGCCGCGCCGGTGTCGCTGGTCGTGTCGACGAGGATGTCCTCGTAGAGCGCTTCGAGCGGCGGCTCGGGACTCGCGTCGGCGAACTGCCACGCGTCCTCGACGATCGCTTTGAGCTCGTCGTCGAGCTTCGCCATCTGCGCTTCCGACCACTCGCCGTGCTTCTCCATCTCCGCGCGCAACACGGCGATCGGATCGCGCTTCATGTGCTCGGCCAGCTCCTCCTTCGTGCGGTAGGTGCCGCTCACCGCGTCGGACATCGAGTGCCCCATGAAGCGGTACGTGCGCACCTCGAGCAGTGTGGGCGTGTGCTCGCGCCGCGCGCGCTCCACCGCCCGCCGCATCGACTCGCGCACTACCATCACGTTCTGGCCGTCCACTACCTCGTTCGGCATGTCGTACGAGCAGGCGCGCTCGGCGATGTCGTTCACCGCGCTCGCGCGCTCGAGCGCCGTCCCCATGCCGTACCGGTTGTTCTCGATGAGGTAGATGACCGGCAGCTTCCAGAGCGCGGCCATGTTCAGCGCCTCATGGAACGCGCCGTTGTTCACCGCCGCCTCGCCGAAGAAGCAGACGCACACCTGGTCGCCGCCGCGATACTTGATCGCGAAGCCGACGCCGGTGGCGAGCGGGATGTGCCCGCCCACGATCCCGTGGCCGCCGAGGAAGTTCACGTTGCGGTCGAAGAGGTGCATCGAGCCCCCCTTCCCCTTGGAGCAGCCGTCGGCGCGGCCGAAGAGCTCGGCCATGATCGCGCGCGGCGAGATCCCCTTGGCCAGCGCCTGGCCGTGGTCGCGGTAGCTCGCGATCACGTAGTCGTCCTCGCGCAGCACCGAGATCGCTCCCGCGCCCACCGCTTCCTGTCCGACATACAGATGGCAGAAGCCGCCGATCTTGCCGAGGGCGTACGCCTCGGCGACGCGCTCCTCGAAGCGCCGCATGAGCAGCATCTCGCGCAACAGGCCGCGGCGCACCGCGGCCGTGGACGCTTCGGCCGGCTCGGGCCGCTTCTTGACCCTATCCTTCTCCTTTTCCTTTTCTCTGGCCATGGTGGCGGGCGGGGAGGGCGGGCGGCGGACGAGCGGCGTCAGACGCCCGCGGCCTGCACCTGCTCCCACGCGTGATAGCTGGAGCGGACGAGCGGCGCGGATTCCACATGCCGGAATCCCATGGCCATGCCGGCGTCGCGCAGCGAGCGGAACTCGTCCGGCGTGTAGTAGCGATCCAGCGGGTGGTGCTGCGCCGAGGGGCGCAGATACTGACCGAGGGTGAGGATGTCCACATCCACCGCGCGCAGGTCGCGCATGACGGCGAGCACCTCCTCGGTGGTCTCCCCCATGCCGAGGATCATGCCGGTCTTGGTGGGGATGTCGGGGGCGGTGCGCTTGGCGAAGGCGAAGATCTCCATCACGCGCTCGTAGCGCCCGCCGGGTCGGCAGCGCTTGTAGAGTCGCGGCACCGTCTCGGTGTTGTGATTGTAGATGCCGGGACGCGCCTCGAGTACCGTCGTGATCGCGGCCTCATTCCCCTGGAAATCGGGGACGAGCACCTCCACCGAGCACTGGGGCAGCCGCGCGCGGATCTGGCGGATCGTCTCAGCGAAGACGAAGGCGCCGAAGTCGGGCAGATCGTCACGGTCCACCGAGGTGATGACGGCGTGCTGCAGCTGCATCTCGGCGATCGCCGCCGCGACCCGCGCCGGCTCGCCAAGGTCGTACTTGGGCGGGCGGCCATGGGCCACCGCGCAATAGGCGCAATTCCGCGTGCAGACGTCGCCCAGGATCATGAACGACGCGGTGCCGTGCTCCCAGCACTCGCCCACATTGGGGCAGTGCGCTTCCTCGCAGACCGTGTGCAGGTCGAGGTCACGCATCAGATGGCGGAGGCGCGAATAATTCGGGCCACCCGGGGCGCGAACTTTGAGCCAGGAAGGCTTCCGCTCGGGCAGCGGCTCGCTGCGGTGGAGCCCCATGATCTGGTAGAGCGCGTCAGCCATTCAGCGGGGGTAGCGTGGGAAGAAGACAGATGGCGCCGACCTGCTCAGTCGGCGTCGGCCTGGAAGGTAACGATCGAGGTCGAGATCTGCCACATTTGGTAACCGTCTAAACATAGTTAACTAGTTACTACTTGGGTGAATCTGGACGGCGAGAATGCGCTCAGGTCGTACCCCGGCTGCTCGCCGCGGAGCAGCGCCGCCACACAGTCCCCGGTGAGCGGCGCCATGAGGATCCCGTTCCGAGAGTGCCCGCAGGCGTAGAACAGCGAGGGGTGGCCCGGATCGCGTCCCACGATCGGCTGGAGGTCGGGGGTCATGGGGCGCAGGCCGCTCCAGTGCCGCACCAGGGCCGCCGAGGCGAGCACTTGGCTCACGGTAGCGGCGAAGCCACGCAGGTGGGCCAGCGCGGCCGGGGTGGTGCCCGCGTCGAAACCGACCCGTTCCATCGTCGACCCGACGAGCGTTTCCCCGTCCGCCCTCGGCACCAGATACCCCCCGCCGGCGAAGACCACATGGCGAAGCCGAGCCCCCACCAGCGCGATCATTTGGCCGCGCACCGGCTCCACCGGGAGCGTGCGTCGGAGCCCGGGGAGGCCTCCGGACCAGGCGCCGGCGGCGATCACGACCGCCCTGCCGCCATACTGGCGCCCAGAGGCGCAGGTTACCGACACCGCCTCCCCCGCGGGCTCGATCGCCACGACGCGATCCTCGACCACCGTGACCTCCGGCGCCCGCGTCGCGAAGCTCCTCAGCGCCTCGACGAGCGCCGCGTTGTCCACCGCCCCATCGCCTTCGTGAAGGATCGCCCCCGCGACCGGCGCGAGCGCCGGCTCCAATCGCCGCACCTCCTCGCCCGAGAGCCACCGCGCACCGGCCTCGAGCTCAGCGCGCATCCGCTCCGCGTCTCCGTCGGTGGCCGCGAGCTGCAGGATCCCCCGCCGGTCCAGCGCGATCGACACTCCTGTGGCCTCCCTCACCCACTCGAGGAACTCGGGATATCGATCGCGCGCCGCCACCCCGAACGCCTCCGCCGCGCCGCCGGCCCGCTCCACGCTCGGCGCCAACATCCCCGCCGCCGCCGGCGAAGCCTCCCCAGCAATCCGCTGGGAGATGAGCACGCACTTCTCGCCCCGCCTCGCCAGCGCCGCCGCCGTGCAAAGCCCGACGAGCCCCGCACCCACGATGAGCACACCGTCGTCCCTCACTATCCCACTCTCTGCCGAGGCCGAGGCCGAGACCGGCAGTTCTGAAACCCCTCGCCAAGCCCCGACGTAGGGCTCTCCGAACCCGCCCTCCTCGCGGAGACCAACATGCTACGCACCGTCTTTGCCGTTGGCACGATGGCGATCCTCGGGATCGTCGCCCTCAAATTGATGTTCGGGGTATTCGGCGCCCTCGTCGGCATCCTGTTCTTCCTGTTCTTCACCGCCCTGAAGATCGCCCTCTTCGGCTTCCTCGTGTATCTGGTGATCCGCGTGATCAGTCCCGAGACCGCGCGCAAGATCAAGAGCCGGTGGTCGGGCGGCGACGTGAGCGCCACTTAGTCGGCGCACGCTAGCGCTTCGTCTCCCGCCCCGTCAGTCGCTCCGCCACCGCCCAGGCGAGCAGCGGCACCATCAGTTCGTGGTGCCCCGTGATCTCATAACCGCGTCCCGAGCCCATGGTCGGCCGTTGCACCACGTTCACGCGCGGCCGGTAGTGGCGCATCATGTCCATGTCGCAGGCCGTGAAATTCACCGGCCGCCCTTCGTTCAGGTTGCGCGCGATGGTGAGCGCCTTCAGGAAGACCTCGGGCATGATCACCGCGCTGCCGAGGTTGAGCACCACGCCGCCGTCGTGCAGCGACGGCAGTGAGGCGGCGAGCCGGCGGAAATCGCGATGGCTGGTATCGCCGATCGCCGCGCCATTGGCCGCCGGATGCTGGTGGATGATCTCCGCGCCGAGCGCCGCGTGCACGGTGCAGGGGACGCCGTGCTTCCGCGCGCCGAGCACCAGTGACAGCTCGGGGTGCGCGAGCGACTCCCCCTCGAGCGCGCGCGCGAGCGACTCGCCCATCCCCCATCCCTCCTTCATCCCGCGGGTGATCGCGTCGTTCATCCCGCGTCCCGTCTCCTCGGCCATCCCGAAGGTGCCGTCGCGCAGGCCGGCGGCGACATCTTCCGATGTTCCCCCCCAGCGCGCGATCTCGTAGTCGTGGATGGCGGCGGATCCGTTCATCGCCAAGTGCGTGAGCCCGCCGCGGCGCATGAGGTCGAGCAGCACCGGCGCGAGTCCCGTCTTCACGACGTGGCCGCCCACCATGAAGACGATGCCGCGCTTCCCCGCGGCGGCGGCGATGTCGTTGGCGACGGTGAGGAAGTCGCGCGCGACGAGGGCGTCGGGGAGCGCGCGCAGGAAGGCGGCGAAGGACCGGTCGTCGCCCGGCGGCGACGCGAACTCCTCGGCGCGCACCTTATTCGGGCGCGTCGCGATCGGCACCGTGCGCACCTTCGAGAGATCGGCCTCGCGCTCCGTCACGGCGACTTCGCTTTCGCGGCGGTGCTGTCGGCCGGCGCGGCGCCACCCGGCGTCACCGACTTGAGGTAGAGGTCGAGCGACTTGAGGTAGGGCACCTTGGTCTTCATCTGCACGAGCATGTGCCGGTGATCGTCGGTGAGCCACATCAGCGCCTCGCCGCCCTCGGCGAAGATCCCGCTCGACTTGATCAACGGCTGGATGACGATGCAGGGGAAGCGTCCCGCCTTCACGGTCACCGTGTCGAGGCGCAGCACTTTCACGACCACCGGATTCCGGTCGAGCCGGAAATAGCGCTCGTAGGTGTACGTCTCGCCGACCTTGAGCGGCACCGTGCGCACGAAATAGAAGAACGCCCCATCGTCCAACGGTTCGGCGACGCTCGGCTCCTCGAGTTTCCCTTCCATCTGGAAGACCATGCGCTCTGGATAGATCTCGTAGGGGCGCAGCCGGTGATAGCCGCCCTCGTTGATCCGTTGGGTGAAACGATAGGAGATCATCGCCACCGGATCGAACCAGCTCTCGAGGACGTCGTTCACCTTGAAGAAGGGGATGCCGCCTTCGATGTGGAACACGGAGTGCAGCACGTGGTGTCCGCGCACGGTGTCGCTCCCCGTGATCTCCATCGACCCTTCGCCCACGCGTACGCCGGCGAGGACGACGCCGTACAGCAGCTTTTCCCCGATGGCGAAGGGTGCTTGAGGCGGGGTCGTGTCGGGGGCCGGCCGCGACGGCGGCGCGCTCTGCGCGCCCAGCGAGCGGGCGAGCACGAACGAGCACACGAGCGCGAGGACGGCGGCGAGCAGCGCGAGGCGCGCGGACCGCGTCGCCATCAGCGGGCGCCCGCGGTGCGTTGGGCGCGCGCGAAGCGGAACAGTTGCAGTGCGCCGCTCACGGCGCGGACGCGGGTGGGGCGCAGCCGGAGGTCGTAGCGCGGCTCGAGCGTCACGCTCTCCACCCGGCGCGCGCAGGGGGCCAAGCGCGCGAGGAGCTCCGCGTTCGCCGCCCATCCGGGAGCGGCGACGAGCGGCGTGTCGCCCGCTCGCTTGATCGCTTCGCGCACCACCGACACGCGGACGAGGCGCATCGTGCCGAGCGGGTCGTGCACGCCCGCGATGCGTCCGAAGGGGCGAAGGATCCATGGGGCGAGCCGGCGCAGGCGACGCACGGCGGGCGGGGCGCCGCGCGGCGTGCCGGCCTCCGCGACCACGAGGTCGGCGCCGCCGTCGAAGGGCCGTAGGAGCTCCGGGAGTTGGTCCGGCGCATCGGTGAGGTCGCCCTGCAACAGCACCAGCGCATCGCGACGCGGATAGCGGGTGCGCGCGGCGGCGGCGCGTAGTAGCGCGTCGAGAGCGGCCGGATAGCCGCGGCGCTCGGCGTGGCGGATGACCGTGAGCGGCATCACGCGCGCGTAGGGGCGGAGCGTGTCGGCGGTGCCGTCGGTGCTGCCGTCGTCGAGGACGACCACCTCGTACTCGCGCGGATGCAGCTCGAACAGCTGGCGCAGGCGCCAGAGTACGAGCCCCACGGTGGGCGCTTCGTCGAATGCGGGAATGCAGATGGTGAGCATGCGGGATGCCGGGAGATACCGTGAGGGGCGCGGCGCGGTTCCCGCGGCGCCGAGAGCAAGATGGCCGGCGCGCGCGCGGAAGGCAAACGGGGCGCTCGCTTGCCGCCGTCGGGCGCGCGCGTTAGGGTGAGAGCGCTGTGCTGCCATTTCTTTATTCTTTGGGCGCGCGGCGCTACCTCCGCCCTGGAGTTCCGTTGGGCCGCCGCCGGTCGATGTTGCACGCCGCTGCCGTGGCCGCGCTCGCGGCGGCGGGATGCGGGCCACCCGCTCCGGTGAACGCACCGGCGCCGACCGCCGCGCCGGCGGCCGCTGCACCGCGCGCGCGCGACGCGATCACCACCGCCGATCTCCGGCGCGACCTCGCGGCGTTCGCGGATGACTCGATGCTCGGCCGCAACGCCGAGACCGGCGACGCGGTCCGCGCCGCGCGCTTCCTCGCGACGCGCGCGGCGGCGGCGGGGCTCGAGCCGGCGGGGGACAGCGGAACGTTTCTGCAGCATGTGCCGCTGGTGCGCGACTATCTCGCGAACGGCTCGCGCGTGCGCCTCACCACCGGCGCCGGCGAGATCACGCTCGCGCTGGGCCCGCAGCTCCTGCCGGTGCTCTCGCTGGGGGACTCCCTGCCGCGCCCGAAGTTGGATGCGGAGGGAGATCTCCTGTTCGCCGGATATGGATTCACCGAGCCCGGCGTGCGCGACGAGCTCGCGAACAAGAGCGTCGCCGGCAAGGTGGTGGTCTTCGTGATGGATGAGCCGCCGAGCCTCGACAGCGCGACGCGGGCCGTGGTGCGGCGCGATTATCCGCTCGCGGAGCGGATCGCCCGACTCGCGGAGCGCGGTCCGGCCGCGATCATCGCCGTGCTGTCGGGGCGTTCGGCGGCGCTCCTGCCCGAGATCGCCGCCGAGATCCGCGATTCCGCGGTCCATCTGAGTGACGGTGCGCCAGCGTTGCCGCGCACACTGCCGCTCGTGCTGCTTTGCGACGCGCGCGCCGCGGGACCATTGCTCCCGCCCGGGTGGCCGACCAAGCCCGCC
>JAYUMO010000365.1:0-1992 GCA_043762555.1 Gemmatimonadaceae bacterium
AGGGCGTAGATGAAGCCGGCGTCCGAGCCGACGGTGACATTGCCGCCACGCGCGGCATACTCGCGCACCCATCGCATCCAGATGCGGTAGTTCTCCCGCCACCGGATCTCGTCCGCCGTGGTCCAATCGAAGAAATACGAGCCGTGACGCAACACGTCGGGCTCGAACTGCGCCATCATCTGCGGCAACGCGTAGCCGGCGAGCCAGGGTAAGCTGCGCGCGCGCTGGATGTCGCGGTTCGCCTCGTAGATCGCGAAGGTCGGATCCCACGTGACGCCGTGCGCCAGCATCGTGTCGAGCACCGCGGAGAGACGCGCGGGATCGGCCTGCCGCCAGAGGTCCCCCGCCCACCGGAATCGGTCGGCCTCGTTGTCGTACACGTAGTAGTCCGGGAAATCCTGCGGCCCGGGGATCGCCGCATCGGGGATGCCGTACCAGTGCTCGATCGAGCGCACACCGTAGCGGGACGCCGCGATCGCGTCGGTCTCCTGGATCTTGAGATCGGTCGCGATCGGCAGGTCGAGCGCATGCGCCTCCGCGGAGATCGCCACCCAGACATCCGGCCGCACGATGAACACCTTGAGCCCCTTCGCGCCCTTGAGCTTCGCCTGCCGCACCAGCGCGCGCGCCTCGGCCGGGGTGTTCGCGCCGACGGTCGCGTACGGGAGGATCGTCGGCGCGGCGATCTGGTTCTCCGCCGAGAGCTTCGCCTGCGCGACCATCGTGTCGATCCCTTCCGTGGAGCCCGGATCGCGAACGGTGGTGATGCCGTGCGCCAGGAGCAGCTTGTACACGTAATCCCTCGGCATCGGCTGCCCCGCGCGACTGAACTGCACGTGCACGTGGACGTCGATGATCCCCGGCATCACGGTCATCCCCGCGGCGTCGATCACCCGATCGGGCTTTCCCGCCGGCGTGGCGCCCGCCATCGCGCTCCCGCCGGGCTCTCGCGCCGCCGACTCCTTTATCGCGACGATCGTGTTCCCCTCGATCCAGATGTCGAGTGGCCCGCGCGCCGGATTCCCCGCCCCGTCGATGACGATCGCGTTCTTGATGAGCAGCCGCTGATAACGCACGCCCTGCGCATGTGCCGCGATCGCCGCGCACACCAGGAGGCCGAGAATTGCGCCCCCCCGTTCCGCGTAGCGAGTGGTGGAGTAGCGAGTAGTGCCGAGTGCCGAGTGCCGAGCGCCGAGACCCGTAGTCATCACGTCACCTTCTCGCGCAAGAACGCCAAGCTCCTCGTCCACGCCAATTCCGCACTGTCCCGATCATAGACCGCTGAGCGCGTGTCATTGAAGAAGGCGTGGTCCGCATAGTAGAAGTGCGTGACGAAAGAACCGCCTGCCTGGACCACGTCGGCCGCGAGCTTCCGCACTTGGTCGGCGGGCACGCTCGTGTCGCGCGTGGCGAAGTGGCCGAGCACCGGCACGTGCACCTTCATCGCGATGATCTTCACCTTCGGGTGGATGCCGTAGAAATCCACCACCGCCGCGATCCGGTCGGGGAATTCCATGCCCGCGTAGAGCGCCAATTGTCCTCCCATGCAGAAGCCGAGGATCCCCACCTTCTTCGTTGCGCTCTTGGACGTCACCGCCGGGTGCGCGATCAAGAAATCCGCCGCGCCGGCCATCTCCTTCCCGGCCTCCTGGATGTTGAGCGCCATGAGCATCTTGCCGGCGTCGTCCGGACTCGTGGTGCTCTTCCCATGGTAGAGATCGGGCGCGAGCGCGGTGAAGCCGGCGGCCGCAAAGCGATCGGTGAGCGCCGTGATGTGCGGCACGAGTCCCCACCACTCCTGGATCACGATCAGCCCGGGCCCCTGCCCGGACGGCGGCAACGCGAGATAGCCGGACGCCGTGTGGCCGTTCGCGCGGAATTCCACCATGCTGCCCGGCATGAATCCTCCCTGCGGGAAAAAACCGTTCACCCCCACTCGGATCGGCCCGGTGCGAGCGACCTGCCGCTCGCACAGTGTGGACAGAAAACCAA
>JAYUMO010000366.1:0-3550 GCA_043762555.1 Gemmatimonadaceae bacterium
GCGCTCCACTCGCCGAACAGCGCGAAGCGGCCGCGCTGCCAGGTGACGTCGAGCGCGAGGACGCGCAGCCACTCGCCGCCCGTGAACAGGCTATCGGCCCGCGCGTACTTGCCCACGTTCCCGGACACGCCGACCTCCAGGCCGAGCGCCGGTGAATACGCGACGCGCGCCACGACCGTTTTCGCGAAATTGTTGTCGGCGCCGCGATTCCCCTCCCCCGCCGGGATGCGCAATACCACGGTGTCTCCCGGCACGGTGCGGGCGACGAAGATGCTCGAGGTGAAGCCGTTCACGAGATAGATCTCGTAGCTCAGAAGCGATGTCTTGCCCGGATAGACCGTGCCGTACAGCCCCGCGCCCGCCTCGCTGAGGGTGGCGCCGTCGATGAGCACGCTCACCAGCGGGCGCGCGGTGAGCTCGTTGAGCGGCGAGTCGTGCACGAGATTGAAGCGGCCCAGCGGCTCCAGGACGATGCCGGCGCGGAAGGCGAGCGCCTCCTTCAGCGTATAGTCGATCGTGGCGAACTCGACGTTCACCTCGCCGCTGCCGCTCGCTTGCCCGCCCTCGACCGCGATCTGCGTGCCGTGCTCGAATTCGATCTCGGTGCCGAAGTGGAGCTTGTCGGTGATTTCCGAATAGATGAACGGGACGAGCCGCACTTGATCGAAGCGGCTCTCGTGCGCCTGGAAGTCGTTGGAGTAGGCGATCTCGACGTAGCCGCCGAGCGCGGTGCTGGCGCCGAAGCGTTTCACGAAGGGCTTGCCGGTGATCCCTTCGGCGCTGGGAAGCGTTCGGTGGAGGGAGTCTGTTGTCGCGGCGGGCGCGGCGGAGGAGACGGGGGGACCCGACGTCCGCTCGTCGAGCTCCATGACGCGCGCTTCCTGCCGCTCGGCGGCCGCGCGGAGCGAATCCACTGTGCGCTGGAGGCGCGCGACGACGCGTACCAGGGAATCGCGCTGGACCGTGGAATCCTGGGCGCGGAGCGTGGCACAGGGTGCCGCGAGCGCGAGGGCAAGAAGGCCGGCGGCGAGGAAGCAGCTGGCGAACGTGGTGCGGCGACGGGTCATATTGTCTTTTGAGAATCGTTCTCAACAAAAGGCCCTGGCAATCTAAATGACGATCATCAATCCCAACAGTTACTCTCGGGATTCACTTAGGCATTGATCGGGGCGACCTTTCCGCTAGCTTCGCGCGGCGAGTCGCCGCCGTCACGTCTCTCGGAGCTCACCATGGTGCTTCGTCCCCTCCGCCCGCTCCCGCCCTGCCCCGCACACGCCACCATCGACGCGTGGTTGGACCAACTGGCACACGAGCTCGCCGATCCCAAGGCCGACCGGAACGCGATCTGCCGCCGCACGCTCTGCGAGCTCGCCTACCCCCAGTTCGCCGCGAACTACGACTCCGCGGTGGACGACGCGGGGCTTCCCCTCGCGACGCGCGCCGCGCTGCTCTCCCTCGATCCGCGCAACGTCACCCTCGAGCCCGAGTACTATGCCGAGTGCGATGACGCGAGCTTCCAGCGCGTGAAGCCGCTGCTCTGGCTCTGGTACGGCTTCGACCGCACCGCGATGGCCGCTCAGAACGTGGACGTGGGGGTACGCTTCCGCCGCATCCTGGCGCCGCTCATTTTCAAGCGCTGCGGCCGGAACTTCAAAGCGTTCCAGCACGTGGAATTCTCCTTCGGCTACAATCTCGAGGTTGGCGACGACGTGGTGATCCACCGGCACGTGTTGCTCGACGACCGCGGCGGCCTCCTGCTCGGCAACCGCGTGTCAGTGTCCGACTTCGCGAACATCTACAGCCACACCCACAGCATCGTGGACCAAAAGGATGTGACCGACGCCCTCACCGTGCTGGAGGACGACGTGCGCATCACATACCACGCGACGGTGCTCGCCGGGGTGCGGGTGGGGACGAACGGCATGGTCGGCGCGGTCGCGCTCGCGACAAAGGACGTGCGGCCGTACCACGTGAACGTGGGGATCCCCGCGAAGAGCGTGCGGGTGAAACCGAACGCGCCGGCGGCGGGCGAGGTCCTGCCCTCGGCGGGTGATCGGCGCCCGGGGTGACGCGTTCCGGGGCACATGGAGATGCGCTCGTGCGGGTGCTACCTTATTCGCGGGCCGAACTCGGGAGAAGATCGATGCGGACGTGCGTGCCGGTGCTGTCGCTCGTGCTCTTGCCCTTGCTGGCCGCGTCGTGCGGCACACCGATGAGTACGACCTTCAACACCACCAGCCCGCAGCCGGTGGCTCCCACCCTCAGGTGCGTGCTCTTCGTCACCGATTCGCTCGGCTACAAGGCGCGCCTCGTGAATGGCAGCCAAGGGGTGGAGGCGACCCACAACGACAGCGCGCTCGCCTCGTACGAGGACGGCCGCTTCGAGAAGATCTCCGCCACCGGCAAGAACTCGAAGTCGAATGATGGATCGTCATCGCTGGTCGTGACCGCCATGACGATCTCGCAGCACTGGACCCGCATCGGTCTCGAATCGGATGAGGTGCCGGCGTCTGACCGCGTGAAGCAGGACGCGAAGACGCTCGTCGCCCGCTGCGGCGGCGGCAGCTGAGGAGCTAGATCGGCTCGCTCCCGGTCACCTCGCCCCCACGACCGGGAAGGGTGATCCTCACGATGTGGCGCCCGGGCACGCGCTCGGGCACCACGAGTGTCTCCGCCGCGATCTCCTCCAGCGTCACGAAGGCGACGCCGTCGGCGCGCCACGCCTCGAGCTGGCGCTCGAAGAGGGCGAGCAGCGCGGTCGCCTCGACTTCGGTGTGGATGGAGTGCACCTCGGTGGCCCGCACGGCATTCCGGTAGTACGCGATGAACGCGTCGGGGTCACGGAGCTCCGGGGCGTTGTACGTCTCGTCCCACGTCGGCAGCGTGGTGGGGATCTCGAGCGCGGCGAAGCGGTGGCCGGACACCACGGGGAAGAAGGGCGCGCCGAGTCGCGTGTTGGACGCGTAGCGCAGCCCGAAGCGGTCCTGCACGATGAGCGAGGCCGGCGACAGCTGCCATCCAGGCGCCGCGGAGGCACGCGCGCGGCGCTCGAAAATGCGCTCGAACTCGCGATGCGCGGCGCCGTATTCGCGCAGCGTCTCCTCTTCGGTCATCCGCACGCACCGATCGTGCCACTTGATGTGGTCCCAGCCGTGCACTCCCACCTCGTGCCCGGCGTCGCCCACACTCTTGATGACCGTCGCGAGCCGGCGGCCGATGTACGGCGCGGGGAGGAGCGTGCCGTACATCATCGTGCGCGGTCCGTACATCGAGAGCGCGCGCGACCGCAGCATTTTCTTCAGGAATCCCTTGCGCGTGAACACGCGCATGATCGCGCGCCCCGACCGGTCGGGGCCAAGGGTGAAGAAGAAGCTCGCGCGGATCCCGAAGCGATCGAAGAGCCGCAAGAGATTCGGGAGGCCGGCCCGCGTCCCTTCGAAAGTGTCGCAGTCCACCTTGAGCGCGATGCGGCGCGCTCCGCCGCCGCTCACGGCACCGGGGGACGCTGGCGTCCCTTGAGGTAGAAGTCGAGCGTGCGCCGGATCGCCTC
>JAYUMO010000367.1:0-2034 GCA_043762555.1 Gemmatimonadaceae bacterium
ACGGTGTCCAGCTCCACCGCGCCGAAGTCCACGAGCGCGCGCAGCGAGTCGAGCTCGGCGGCGGGGGGCACGCGGCCGCGTGTGCCGTGGAAGCCCCACGCCGCCACCAGCGGCCCCACCGTGGGATCGAAGGCGCCGCCGGAGAGTCGCCAGTAGAGTCGCGCCTGTCGCAACACGTCCATCGTCTCGCGCGACACGCGCACCGGATCGCCCCCCGCGGCGCGATTCACGGCGGCGAGCTCGCTCACGTCGGAGTAATCGCTCATGAGCGAATCCACGAGCCGCACCGAGTCACGCGCCGCGCGCACGGCGGAGAGGAGCGCGGCGCTGTCGCGGGCGTCCCCCCAGGCAGTGACGGTGAGCATCGTGCCCATCGACGGCCAGGCGCGCGTGATGTGGAAGGGCTCCGGCGCGCTCTGCGCCCGCGCGGCGGCTGCCAACGCGATGAGCAGCGCCGCGGCGGCGCCGTGCGCGCCGCGGATCACGCTTCGTCGGCCGGGACGGGCCCGCGGTAGAACCACATCTCGTAGAGCGGCACCGCGAGTAGTACGCCGAGCGTGAATGCCATCAGCGCGCCGTTCGCGATCTGCAGCGGCGCCCACGCCGGCGAGCCGAAGCGAATGAGATACGGCACCGCGAGATCCACCGCCATCGTGCCGAAGGCGGCCACGTACACCGCGATCTTCCCGCGGCTCGAAACCTTGGTGAGCGCGAAGAGGTGGCAGAGCACGAGGAGCAGGAACGCCTGCTCGAAGGCGTGCGCGTGCGTGACGTCGAGCAATTCCTTGAACGGGCGGGCGAAGAGCATCTCGTCCCCGGGATGCGCGACGCCCTCGTTGCCCAGATAGTACGCGCGCGCCCCCTCCGAGGTGAGATGCGTGCGCACCCGCCACATCACGATGCCGATCCCGGTGGCGAGGGCGATCGCGCCGCTGAAAAGCGTGAGCAGCACCCGCGTGTGCAGCGGTGCGAGCCAGAGCTTGAACTGCCGGAAGGAGAAGTACTGGGTCATCGGCCGCCGGGGGCGGGGGGATAGAGCAGGCTGAGCTCCGCGAGCACACGCTTCACGCCGGCGTTCATGGACCGCACCGAGATCGTCGCGCCCGACACGTTGATGATGTCGTGATCGGTGTCGATCGGATCGCGCGCGCTCTTGCCGCGATACTGGCCCAGGAAGCGCTGGCGCCTGATGTCGCCGCCGCGCGTTTCGCGGTAGACGAGCACCTCCACCTCGCGCACGACGATCCGTGGAGTGACGCCGACCATGAAGGTGATCGGACGGTACTTCCCGATCTCATCGCTGATCACCGCGTAGCCGCGGAGCGTGCCGGCCGAGTCGTAGACGGTGATCACGTCCAACGCACTATCATCCACCGGGCGGCCGAGTCGCCGCGAAAGCTGGGCGCGCATCGAGTCGGTCAGGTGGCGGTGCACCACCGGGGTGCGCGCCATCTCGGGGAAGATCTCGCGCAGCGCTTGATCGGGGGTGACCAGCACCTCCTGCGCCGGTGCGCGAGCAGCGCCGAGCGCAAAAAAGAGCGCGACGAGGACAACGGCGAGCGGAGCGCTGGTCATGTGAAGATCAGAAGTAGGTCGCCACGGAAATGGCGAGCGCCTCCCCCGGCGCGCGCGCGCTGGTCGCTCCCGGCGGCGTCTGCCAATTCCACTGGACGTCGCACTTGAGCGCGGCATCCGCGATCGGTCGCCAGTTCACGCCGGCGGTGAGCCGACGGAGATCGTCCCCCGCACGGCCGGCGGAGAGGTCCACGTAGTCCCAGCGCAGGGCGGCCGTGAAGGCCGACGTCGGGCGCGGCGCGAGCGCGCCGAAGGCGAAGCGCCAGCTCGCCTGCAGGTAGTAGCCGTTCTGCGAGCCGTCCACGCCGATCGCGGCGTACGCCGCCGGCACATCCGCGCGCACGGCGCTCCACTCGCCGAGCAGCGCGAAGCGGCCGCGCTGCCAGGTGACGTCGAGCGCGAGGACGCGCAGCCACTCGCCGCCCGTGAACAGGCTATCGGCCCGCGCGTACTTGCCCA
>JAYUMO010000368.1:0-6709 GCA_043762555.1 Gemmatimonadaceae bacterium
CTTGATCCTCGCGCTGACCGCGCTCGCCTCGTGTGCGACCTCGGACTTCAAGCGGGGCGAGGCCGACACGAACCAGCATCTGTTCGAAGCGTCGCTCAAGGCGGAACAGCATCACAACTGGGCGAAGGCCGCGAAGGGCTTCGAGCAGCTCACCTTCCAGCTGCCGGCGCGCGATCCGATCCTGCCGCTCGCCTACTTCCACTTGGGGCGTGCGCACCAGGAGCAGAACGAGTACATCCTCGCGGCGCAGGCGTTCTCACGCGTGCCGGAGAGCTTCCCCGAGGATTCGCTCGCCGCCGCCGCGACCTTCCAAGCGGGGATCTCGTACTCGAAGCTCTGGAAGCGCCCCGACCTCGATGCGGATTACGGCACGACGGCGATCAGCACCTTCGCGAGTTTCCTGGCGGCGTATCCCGACTCGCCGCTGCGCGACAGCGCGCAGAAGCAGATCGACCGGCTGAAGGAGATGTTCGCGCAGAAGAACCTGGAGACGGCCGACCTCTACGCGGTGCAGCGCGCCTGGGACTCGTCGATCATCTATTACAAGTACGTGGTCACGACCTACCCCGAGACGCCCTCGTACAAGCACGGACTGCTCGGCCTCGCGAAAGCGTACCGCGCCATCTCGTACCGCGACGATGCGAACGAGACCTGCGCGACGGCGCGCGAGAAATTCCCGAAGGACGGCGACGTGAAGAAGGTCTGCGGCGCGGCGCCGAAGGCGGACGCCGCCGCCAAGCCGGCCGCGACCGCCAAGCCGTAGCGACGGTGCGCCTCGGCGTCTTCGGCGGGAGCTTCGACCCGCCGCACTTGGGCCACCTGCTCGCGGCGAGCGATGCCTGTGAGGCGCTCGCGCTCGACCGGCTGCTCTTCGTGCCGGCGGCGCGCCAGCCGCTCAAGACCGGCCTCGCGCAGGCGACGGCGGAGCAGCGCGCGCGGATGCTCGAGCTCATGGTGGGCGTGGACGCGCGCTTCGCGGTGGACCGCCTGGAGCTGTTGCGCGAGGGGTTATCTTACACCGCCGACACGCTCGCCGAGCTGGCGGCGCGCCACGCCGGCGCGTCGCTCTTCCTGCTGATCGGGGAGGACCTCGCGGCGCAGATCGCGACCTGGCGCGAACCGGCGCGGATCGCTGCGCTCGCCGAGATCGTGGTGCTGGTGCGCGGGGCGGACGCGTCGTTCACCGCGCCGGCGGCGCCGCCGATGCGGCGGCTCGTCACGCGGCGCATCGATCTGTCGTCGACCGAGATCCGCGCGCGGGTGCGCGCGGGGAAGCCGATCGCCGGATTCGTCTCCGAGGCCGTGGCGCGGTTCATTCGCGACGCCGGCCTGTACCAATAGAGGATCCCCATGCTGAAGACCGTGCTCACGTCCCTCTTCGGATCGCGCCACCAGCGCGAGGTGAAGCGCATCCAGCCGGTGGTGGATGCGATCAACGAGGAATACGAGCGCCTGCACGGCCTCACCGACATCCAGCTCCAGCAGCAGACGGAGAAGCTGCGCGGCATCGTCCGCGCGCACACCGCCGATCTCGAGACGCAGGTCGCGGCGCTCAAGGAGAAGAAGAAGCTCACCGCCGACCCCGGCGAGCGCGGCGCGATCGACGATGAGCTGAGCGGCGCCGATGGCCGCGGCGGCGTCGAGGGCGCGCTGCGCGACGCGATCGGCGAGGCGCTCGAGGAGATCCTCCCCGAGGCCTTCGCCACGGTGCGGGAGGCGGCGCGGCGTCTGCTCGGGTCGCCGGCGGCCGTCACCGGCCATGCGCTCGAGTGGAACATGGTGCACTACGACGTGCAGCTCGTGGGCGGCATCCAGCTCCACCGCGGCCGCATCGCCGAGATGGCCACCGGCGAAGGGAAGACGCTCGTCGCGACGCTCCCCCTCTACCTGAACGCGCTCGCCGGCCGCGGCGCGCACCTCGTGACGGTGAACTCCTACCTCGCGCGGCGCGACGCAGAGTGGATGGGCCATCTGTACAGCTACCTCGGTCTCACCGTCGGCTGCATCGACGTCACCGAGGCCGGCACGCCGGAGCGCCGGACCGCGTACCTCTGCGACATCACCTACGGCACCAACAACGAGTTCGGCTTCGACTACTTGCGCGACAACATGGTGGTGACGCTCGAGCAGCGCGTGCAGCGGCCGCACTTCTACGCGATCGTGGACGAGGTGGACTCCGTACTGATCGACGAGGCACGAACGCCGCTCATCATTTCCGGCCCGGTGGGCGATCAGGGCGACGAGCAGTATCGCGAATTCAATAATGCCGTCGCGCGCCTCGTGCGGGCGCAAACGGAGCACGCGAACAAGCTCGTCGCCGAGGCCGAGGAGGCGCTCGAACGCGGTGACGAGAGCGAGGCCGCGTTGCGCCTCTACCAGGCCCAGCTGGGCGCGCCGAAGAACAAGAAGCTCGTGAAGATGCTGCAAGAGACCGGCGTCAAGTCACTCGTGCAGAAGATGGAGCTGGACCACCTCGCCGACCGCAAGCAGCCCGCGAGCAAGCAGGCGTATCGCGATCTCGAGGAGCGCTTGCTCTTCGTGCTCGATGAGCGCGGACACACGGTGCATCTCACCGATCTGGGCGTCGATTTCATGGCCCCGAACGCGCACGATGCGTTCGTGCTCCCCGACATCGCCGAGGCGGTGCACCAGATCGACCGCGATCACGAGCTCACGCCCCAGGAGAAGTTGGACGCGAAGGCCGCGATCGAGCGCGACTACGCGATGAAGAGCGAGAAGCTGAACATCGTGCACCAGCTGTTGCGCGCCCACGCGCTGTACGAGAAGGACGTGAACTACGTCGTGCAGGAGGGGCAGGTGCTGATCGTCGACGAATTCACCGGGCGCACGATGCCCGGACGCCGATGGTCGGAGGGGCTCCACCAGGCCGTCGAGGCGAAGGAAGGGGTGACGGTGAAGGGCGAGACGCAGACCTTCGCCACGATCACCATCCAGAACTACTTCCGCATGTACGAAAAGCTCGCCGGCATGACCGGCACGGCGGAGACCGAGGAGACGGAGTTCCACGACATCTACGGGCTGGACGTCGCGGTGATCCCCACCAACCGGCCAATGATCCGCGACGACCGCCACGACCTCATCTACAAGACGCGGCGCGAGAAGTACGCGGCAATCCTCGAGGAGGTCGAGCGCCTCCACAAGCTCGGCTACCCGGTGCTCGTCGGCACCGTGAACGTGGACGTCTCCGAAACGCTGTCCAAGGTGTTCCAGCGCGCGGGACTCAAGCACAACGTGCTCAACGCGAAGAACCACCAGCGAGAGGCCGAGATCGTGGCGGAGGCGGGTCAGCCCGGCACCATCACGATCGCCACGAACATGGCCGGCCGCGGCACCGACATCAAACTCGGCGCCCGCGTCACCGAGTCCCACCCGTCGCAGGTGAAGGATCCCGAGGGGGAACTCGTCGACGTGGTCGAGTGCGGCGGCCTGCACATCATCGGCTCCGAACGGCACGAGGCGCGGCGCATCGACCGCCAGCTGCGCGGCCGCTCTGGCCGCCAGGGGGATCCCGGCGCGTCGCAATTCTTCCTGTCGCTCGAAGACGATCTGATGCGGCTCTTCGGGTCGGAGCGGATCGCGCGCCTCATGGACCGCCTCGGTGCGCAGGAGGGGGAGCATCTGACGCACCCGCTCATCACGCGGTCGATCGGCCAGGCGCAGAAACGGGTGGAGCTGCAGAATTTCCAGAGCCGGAAACGGCTGCTCGAGTACGACGACGTGATGAACCAGCAGCGCGAGGTGATCTACTCGCTGCGCGCCTTCGCGCTCGAGGGGGGCGAGGAGCTGAAGGGCGAGGCGCGAAAGATGGTGGCGCAGGCGATGACCCGGCGCGTGCAACAGGGGCTCGCGAGCTACGAGGGCCCCGACGATTGGGATCTCGCGGTGCTGCGGCAGGATCTGCTCATGCACTATCTGCTCACCGTGCCGGCGTTGGACGAAAAGACGTCCGAGCCGCCGCGGGCGGTCGCGGATGCACAGACGGCGGCGACCGCGGCAGGCGTCGCGGCGTTCGAGGCGAAGTACGCCGGCCACGGCGACTACGCGGGGCAATTGCTGGCGGCCGTCATGCTGAGCGTGCTCGACGAGAAGTGGAAGGACCACCTCTACGACCTCGACCAGCTGCGCGCGGCGATCAACTATCGGGCGTGGGGGCAGAAGGACCCGCTCATCGAATACAAACAGGAAGCGTATTCGATGTTCGTGGACCTGATGGCGGATGTGTACCACACCTTCGCCGAGCGCTTCATGAAGGCGCAGCTCCTCCTCGAGACGGCGCCCGGCCCGAGCGGCCCGCGGGGCGGGGGGCCGGCGCCGCGGCGGGGTGGACCGGCGCGGTCACGCACCTTCGATGCGCTGGGGGTCCTGCAGCCCGCCGCCGACGGCGACGGCGACGGCGCTGGCGACAACGTGCTCGACGACTCGCCCCGCCGGGACGGCGACGCGGCGGCACCGGCCGCCGCGCAAATCGCGCGCCCCGCCCCCCGGATCGTCGGCGCCGGGCGACTCAAGACGCTCGACCCGCGCGCCGCCGCCGGACCGATCAATTGGTCCGGGGTCGGCCGGAACGATCCGTGCCCCTGCGGCTCCGGCCGGAAGTACAAGAAGTGCCACGGGCTCACCTAGTCGCGGCGCAGCTCGGCCTCGGCTGATTGCCGAAGCGGCGCTACCTCCGCGGCGCGGCGGCCAGATCGAACCGCGTCAGCTCGCCCTTGGAGGCGACCCAGAGCGCGCCCTCCCCCACCGCCATGCCGTTCAGACCCTCGAAGGTCATCCGGCGCACGGGCGACACGCTGTCGGCGGCTAGCTGTCCGGTGCGAATGTCGAGGCGTCGGATGACGCTTCGCGGCCCGAGGACCCCATTAGACGCCGCCACCCAGATCGCGTCCCGTGAGGCCGCGAGCTCGAAGGCCACCGAGTCGACGGAAACGCGGGTGACCCGCTGGTGGGTTGCCGAATCGAACCGGTAGACCTCGCCGTACGAATCGGCCACCCAGAGGCTCCCGCCCCCGCCGACGATCGACACCGGCGTTCCGTCCACCTCCAGCGGAGCGCCAGCGCTCTGCCCGGTGCGGGGGTCGATCATGTCTACCCGGCCCGGCGGTGGGCCGTGCCCCACCCACAGGATGCCCCCGACGACGGCCAGGGAATGCGCTCGCCCCACCGCAATCTCCTCCCCGACGACACGGTTCGAATTCGGGTCGATGCTCGAAATCGAGTGGCCGAGGAGGTTCATCACCCAGATGCGGCCCTCCCCGACGACGATCCGCCGCGGACCGCTACCCACGCCGACGCGCGCGACCACCCGGTTCGTCTGCGGATCGATCCTCAGCACTTGGTCGTGACGCTCGTCGGTCACCCAAACGGCGTCCGTGCCCACGGCAATGCCCGTCGGTAGGTCGACAGGAATCGTGGCGACGATCCGGTTCGTGGCTGGCTCCACCCGATAGACGCCGGTCGGGTGCCCGATCACGGTCACCCAGACGGCGCCCGCTCCCACCGCGACCGCCTCTCCCGATCCCGGCAGTTGGATCGCGGTGATCCCGCCCGAATCCGGCGGGAGCGCGACGGCGTCGCTCCGCCCGCGGTCGCTCCGGCAATCGTGGGAGCGTGCCGGCGGACAGGCCACCGGCCCGTGCGTCGGCGGGCGCACCCCGTTCGTCGTCCCGCCCACGAGCGAGAAGAGCGCCGCCGCTGCCGCAGCGCGTGTCGATCCGTTGAGCGCCATGGCGCCTCCGGGTGGCGGGTCCGCATCGCCACTCCCGCAGGCGCGATGCCGCCCCACCATAGGGCACTTCCGAGGGCAACGCAACCGACGGAGGGGCGCGCTCCGGCGCGCGGAGTCGCGCACCCCCGCGCGCGGATCGGATGACGGTGCAGCGTCTCCCGTGCGCTACCAATGGGCCGGTGCTGCTCGACCGGCGCTGCGCCCGCACCCTGCCCTGGAGGCCTCATGCATCTGCCCGCTGGCCACACCGTTGGCTCCGCATTAAGTATTAAGGAGTTGCCGCGGGGGGAGCGCCCCCGCGAGCGGCTGAAGGACCACGGCGCGAAATCGTTGAGTGCCGCCGAGCTGCTGGCGATCATCATCGGATCGGGGAGCGGCGGCGCGTCGGCGATGCAGTTGGGGCACGCGATACTGTCCGCCGCCGGAGGGTCGCTGCGGCGGATCGCGTCGCAGCCGGTGGCGACGCTCACGGCGATGCGCGGGGTGGGGCCCGCGCGCGCGGTGGCGATCCACGCGGCGCTCGAGCTGGGGCGCCGGCTGGCGGCGGAGGCGCGCCAGGAGGGGGTGCCGATGCGGTCGCCGCGGGACGTGGCGGCCGCGTTCGCGCCGCGGCTCGAGGACCTGCCGGTCGAGGAGTTCCACGTCGCCATCCTCGACGCGCAGCATCGCCTCGAGCGCGACGTGACGGTGACGCGCGGATTGCTGAACTCCTCGCTCGTCCATCCGCGCGAGGTCTTTCGCGAGGCGATCGCGGAGCGTGCGGCGGCGATCATCCTCGTGCACACCCACCCGAGCGGCGACCCCACGCCGTCGGCCGATGACCGCGGGGTCACGGAGCAGCTCGTGGCCGCTGGTCGGCTGCTGGACATCCCGGTCCACGATCATGTGATCGTCGGACGCGGGCGCTACTCGAGCTTCGCGGAGGCGGGACTGCTGTGACCGTGCCGGTGCTGAAGGGCGTGA
>JAYUMO010000369.1:0-1721 GCA_043762555.1 Gemmatimonadaceae bacterium
GTCGAGCTCGCGCAGCATCGCGCTCACCGAGTGGAAGCGGTCCTCCGGCCGGGGGGAGAGCGAGCGCGAGAGCACGGCGCTCACCGATTTGGGAAGATCGGGGCGCACGAGGCGGAGCGGCGGCAGATCTTCCGGCGGATACTCGCCGGTGAGCGTCGCGAAGGCGGTGGCCGCGATCTGCCACTGGTCGCTCGCCACGGTGGGCGCCCACTCGAGCGCCGGCCATTCGGGGGGGATCGGCAACCAGCGCCGCGCGGGGGTGAGCCCGTCGGGGATTTCGGCGCGCGGCATCGCCCACTCCCAGCCGAGCAGCCAGAGCCGCCCGGTGGGCGCCACCCAACACGTTTCGCCGGAGAGCGCACCGTGCGTGGCGCCGGAAGTGTGCAGATAAGCGACGGCCGAGCCGATGTTGCGGAGGAACTGCAGCGTGGTGGCGAGATCGTAGGCGCCTCCGCGCTCGAGCTGCGCCCACACCGTTTCGCCGGGTATCCAGCGACGGAGATAGCCGGGACCCCGCGGCGAGCCGGGGTTGCGCGCCCAATAGTGGTAGGTGGTGGGGATCGACGGGTGATTCAGGTGCGCGAGGCGGCGCGCTTCCGCGACGAGCCACTCCTCGTGCTCGGGATTCGGCACGCTCACGAGCGAGAGGGAGCGGTCGAGCCCGTCCACCAGCTCTTGGTAGTGGCGGTGTTCGCCCTCCACGCCGTCGCTCCCCCACGCCCAATCGGGAGGCAGTTGCCACCCGGTGAGGTGCGCGGGAAGTTTGTGGGTGACGCGGTCGCGGAATGGGCGGTCGTCGTGCGGCATGCTTTCTTGGTTCTCGGTGGCGGTCCAGTGAGCTGAACAAGAACTAAAGTTAGGGCCTCGTGCGGGCGCGGCCAAGCATTCACCTCACCCTACGTGACGCATGACGGGATCGTTACCGGTGATCGTCTTCGAGTCGCTCCATGCCGACGTGGTGCCGCCGTCGCGCGCGACGCGCGGGGCGGCGGGCAACGACCTGTGTGCGAATCTGCGCGGGCACGCGGTGAAGGTGTCGCGTGACGGCGCGGCGACGGAGCGCGCCCCGGGCGCCGACGGCGCGATCACGCTCGAGCCCGGCGAGGTGGCGCTCGTGCCGCTCGGCTTTCGCGCGCGGCTCCCCGAGGGATTCGAGGCGCAGATCCGCATCCGGAGCTCGGCTGCCTTCAAGAAGGGGCTAACCCTCCCGAACGCGCCAGGGACGATCGACGCGGACTATCCCGATGAGTGGCTCGTGATGGTGCGCAATTCGGGCTCGCGCGCCGCGCGCATCGAGCACGGCGAGCGGATCGCGCAGGCGGTGCTCGCGCGGTACGAGATCGGCGAGTGGCGCGCAGGCCGCGTCGAGCGAAGCACCGACCGCACGGGGGGACTCGGCTCCACCGGCTGAAGAGACTCCGAACGCGAGCTTCCGGCGCCGGCGCGGGCACCTGGCGCGCTGTCTGCAACGCCTGTAGTACCAAGGGTATGACGCTGCTGAGACGCGCGCCCCCATCATTCCGTCCCTCGGCTCCTCAGGGGACGTCCATGATGCACCTCCACAGTCTGGGCCAGTGCATGATCTCGCTGGGCGCGGCGCGCTTGCTGCCCACGGCGCGTCTCATGTTCGCGGGCGCGCTGTATGTGGCGGTGGAGGGCTCGCGCTCGATCGGCCGCGAGCAGATGGCCGGATTGCTCTGGCCCGATCTCTCGGAGGAGCG
>JAYUMO010000370.1:0-2588 GCA_043762555.1 Gemmatimonadaceae bacterium
CGGCCGGCTTCACGTGCTCGTCGCCGACGACGAGCCGCACATCGGCCGGATCATCAAGATGAAGCTCGAGCAAGGCCCCTTCACGGTGACGCTGGCGTACGACGGACAGGAAGCGTGGGACGCGGTGGAGCGATCCCCGGACCTCGCGCTCGTGCTGCTCGACGTGATGATGCCGAAGCTGAGCGGGCTGGACGTGCTCGCCCGAGTGCGCGCGGATGCGACGCGCCCCGCGCTGCCCTGCATCATCCTCACCGCCGCCGGCCAGGAGCAGCACTTTCGCCAAGCGATGGCGCTGGGCGCGAGTGATTTCTTCACCAAGCCGTTCAGTCCGAAGAAGCTCTACGCGCGAGTGGCCGAGCTCACCGGAGTCCCGGTGGACGAGGCGGGCGAGGCCGAATCGTGAGCCGCTGGGCGGTGATCCTCGCCGGCGGCGTGGGGTCGCGCTTCTGGCCGCTCAGCACGCCGTCACGTCCGAAGCAGCTCCTGCCACTGGTGACGGACCGCCCGCTCATCGCGGACACGGCGCGCCGCCTCGCGCCGCTGGTGCCGCCGGAGCGCACGCTGGTGGTGACGAACGCCGCGCTCGTCCCGGCGATCGCGGCGCTGATCCCGGCCCTCCCGGCGGCGAACCTCATCGCCGAGCCACGCGCGGCGGGCACCGCGCCGGCGCTGGTGTGGGCGGCGTGCGAGATCGCGCGGCGCGACGCGGAGGGCACGATGCTCTGCGTCCACGCCGACTGGGCGATCGCGGACGACGAGGGGTTCCGCGCAGCGCTCGAGACCGCCGCCACCGTGGCCGAGCGCGATCGCAGTCTCGTCACGGTGGGGATCGTCCCCACGCGCGCCGACCCGGGATTCGGCTATCTCCGGCCCGGCGAAGCGATCGACCCGATCGCGCGACGGGTCGTGCGCTTCGTCGAGAAGCCCGATCGCGTCGCCGCCGAGCGGCTCGTGAAGGACGGCTGCCTTTGGAATTCCGGGATCTTCGTCTGGCGCGCCGATGAGTTCCTGGGCGAGGTGCGCACGCACTGCCCCGAGGTCGCGCCCGCGCTCCCGCATGCGGTGCGCGGCGATCGGCGCGCCTTCTTCGAGGCCTGCACGCCGATCTCGGTGGATCACGGGGTGCTCGAGCGCAGCACGCGGGTGCTCGTCGTCCCCGGCGACTTCGGGTGGGATGACGTGGGCACCTGGGCCGCGCTCCACCGGGTGCGCGCCAAGGACGCGTCGGGGAACGCGACGGCGGGCGACGCCTACGTCGTGGAATCGCGCGCCAACGTGGTGCACGCCGACGGTCACACGGTGGTGCTCTACGGGGTGGACGGCCTAGTGGTCGCCGCCCGCGACGGGGTGACGCTCGTCACCACGCGCGAGCGCGCGGCGGACCTCAAGAGATTGCTCGATGCGCTCCCGCCGGCGGTGCGCGACCGCGCATGACCGCGGTGTATCTGTACGACGACGCGCGCGCGCGCCGCTTCGAGCCGTTCGCGCTCACGCGGCCGGTGAGCGAGTTGCGCGCCGGCGCGGCGCTCATCCGCGAGCGCTGGGCGGTCGCGCTCGGTGCGCGGGTGGAGGGGTCCGTGGTGGCGGCGCATCTGGTGGACTTCACGGAGGCGGGCGCCCCGCCCGCGCTGCGGGGCGCGGTCCCGGTGGGCGCCATCCTCGCCAACAGCCGCTTCGCGCCGATGCTCGCGACCGTGGCGGGCCCGGCGGGCGCGGCCGGTGCGGCGGAGACCGCCGTCTGGATGAACGGCGGGCGCGTGGCCGCGGTGCGCACCGCGCGCGAGGTGCCGGCGGCTGTGCTCGCCGATGGCGGCGCCGCGCTGGAAACGCTCGTCCCGCGCGACGCGGCGACGGTCGAGATCGCGGGGCGCTGGCTCGACGAGGTCTGGCAGCTCATCACGACGCTCGTCGCCACGCTCCGCGAGGACATCGATCTCGTCGGCCCGACGCTGTCGGGGATATCGGTGGAGCACGCGACGGTGATCGGGCCGCACGCCGTCTACGTCGAGCGGGGGGCGACGATCGAGCCGTTGGTGGTGTTCGACGTCAGCGCGGGCCCGGTGCTCGTGCGCGCGGGCGCGACGGTGCGCGCGTTCACGCGCCTGGTGGGCCCGTGCGCGATCGGCGCCGGCGCGCGGATCCTCGGCGATCGCGTGCACGGATGCTCGATCGGCGAGGGGAGCGTGGTGCGCGGCGAGATCAGCGAGAGCATCGTAATCGGCCACGCCAACAAGGGGCACGACGGGTTCGTCGGCCACTCGGTGTTGGGTCGCTGGGTGAACCTCGGTGCCGGCACGATCACGAGCAACCTGAAGAACACCTACGGCACCGTCTCGCTGTGGACGCCCGAGGGGGAGCGCGACAGCGGCGCACTGAAGCTGGGCACCTTCTTCGGCGATCACGTGAGGACGGGGATCGGCACGCGCTTCTCCACCGGGTCGGTGATCGGCGCCGGATCGAACGTCTACGGGAGCGCGATGCCGCCGCGTCACGTGCCGCCGTTCTCGTGGGGCGACGGGAGCGCACTCGTCGAATATCGTCTGGAGGAGTTCCTGCGCACCGCGGAGCGGGCGATGACGCGGCGCGAC
>JAYUMO010000371.1:0-2798 GCA_043762555.1 Gemmatimonadaceae bacterium
TTCTCCGACGCGATGCTGTTCTCCCGTTGCCGTCATCGTGCGCTCCTCGGTGTGGCGGGGTTCGCTAGCAAATGCGCGGCAGGGGGTCGCCCACGAGCATGTCGAGCACGCGTGAGCCGCCCACTCCCGTCCGTAACAGCACCATTCCCATCGGTTCGGCCTGCACCTCGCCCACCACGGCGGCGTCGCCGCCCAGCGGGTGCGCGCGCAGCGCGGCCAACGCCGCATTCGCCTCTGCCGCCGGCACGATCGCGACGAGCTTGCCCTCGTTGGCGATATGCAACGGATCGAGGCCGAGAATCTCGCACGCCCCGCGCACGGCCTCGCGTACGGGAACCCGCGCTTCGTCCACGGCGATCGCGACCCGCGCGCGACGCGCGATTTCGTTGAGTGTGGTGGCCACGCCGCCGCGCGTGGGGTCCTTGATCGTGCGGGTGTTGGGCGCCGCCGCGAGCAGCGCGGCCACGAGCGTGTGCAGGGGCGCCGTGTCGCTCGCGATATCGGCTTCGAGTTCGAGCGCCTCGCGCGCCAGCATCACCGCCATGCCGTGGTCCGCGAGGTAGCCGCTCACCAGCACGATGTCGCCCGGGCGGATACTATCCACCGAGAGGCGCACGTCATCGTCCACGATGCCAACGCCACTCGTGTTCACGAACAGCTGATCGGCCTTTCCGCGGTGCACGACCTTGGTGTCGCCGGTGACGATCGGGACGCCGGCCGCTTGGGCCGCCGCTGCCATGGACGCGATCACGCGTCGCAGGATGTCCATGTCGAGCCCTTCCTCGAGAATGAACCCGACCGAGAGCGCGAGCGGGCGAGCGCCGGACACCGCAAGGTCATTGATCGTGCCGTGCACCGCGAGCTGCCCGATGTCGCCCCCGGGAAAAAAGAGCGGGCTCACGACGTAGGAGTCGGTCGTCATGGCGAGGCGCCCGACGCCGGACCCCGGCGCAAACACGGCCGCGTCCGCATCGCCGTCCAGCAGCGGATTGCGGAACGCCGGCAGAATGAGCGACTCGATCAGCGCGTGGCTCGACTTGCCCCCGCTGCCATGGCTCAGCGTGACGTGCGCGTCGCGCATGCGCGGCTCGGCGTCGCGCACCACCCGGGCGCGCTCCATCCGGTCGAGCTGCGCCGGGAGCGAATTCTCGATGCGCGCCGTCACGCGGGCACCGCCGGTCCGGGCGCGACCGCACCCTGCCGCATGAGCGAGTAGCGGCCGTAGTTATAGTAGGCGGCGCAGGCGCCTTCGGGCGAGACCATGCACGAGCCAATGGGTGTCTCCGGCGTGCAGGCCGTGCCGAAGACCTTGCACTGCCAGGGCTTGATGACGCCCTTGAGCACTTCGCCGCACTGGCACGCCTTGGGATCGGTGACGCGCACGTTGGGCACCTGGTACCGCACCTCGGCGTCGAACGTCGCGAACTCCGGCCGCAAGGCGAGCGCGCTCTGCGAGATGAACCCCAGCCCGCGCCATTCGAAGAACGGCCGCAGCATCATGGTTTCGCTGAGGATCTCGAGCGCCCGGCGGTTTCCCTCGGGGCGCACGACGCGCGCGTACTGGTTCTCCACGCACACCGGCCCGTCGGTCAGCTGCCGGAGAATCATCACAATCGACTGCAGAATGTCACCAGGCTCGAAGCCGCTCACCACGATTGGCAGCCCGTAGTCGCGCGCGATGAAGTCGAACGGCGAGAGGCCGATGATCGTGGACACGTGCCCCGGGCCGATGAAACCGTCGAGCGTCATGCCCGGCGAATCGAGAATCGCCTTGATGGCGGGGATGATCGTGACGTGATTGCAGAAAATCGAGAAATTCCCGAGTCGCTCTTCGCGGGCGCGCAGCAGCGTCGCGGCCGTGGACGGCGCTGTGGTCTCAAAGCCGACGGCGAAGAAGACCACGTCACGCTCCGGGTTCTTGCGCGCCAGCGTGAGCGCGTCGAGGGGCGAATAGATGAAGCGGACGTCCGCCCCGTCGGCCTTGGCGTCGAGCAGGCTGCCGCTCGAGCTGGGCACCCGCATCATGTCGCCGTAGGTCGCGAAGATCACGCCCGGCGTGCGCGCGATGGCCATGGCGTCGTCAATCCGCCCCATGGGAATGACGCAGACGGGACAGCCGGGGCCGTGCACGAGTTCCACGTTGTCCGGCAGGAGATCCTGAATGCCGTGCTTGTAAATGGCATGCGTATGTCCGCCGCACACTTCCATCAGCTTGAGGCGTCGGCCAGCGGCGAGCCGCACGATTTCCGCGCTCAGCCTGGCGATGTCGCCCCGCTCGCGATACTCGTCCACGAATCGCATGCTCATGCGCACCACTCCGCTCCGTCAGCGAGCGCGACCTGCGTCAGTTCCAGCAAAACATGCCACAGTGTGGCGTGTCCCTCCTGAATGCGCGGAACGAATTCGCGCCGAGCCACGAAGCAGTGGTCCACCCGGCCGCCGCGCGCGATCTCCCCGCCGTCGTAGCCGCAGAACGCGACCGTGAGGAGGCCGCGCCGTCGCGCTTCAGCGAACGCGGCCACGACGTTCGCCGAGTTGCCGCTGGTGGAGAAGCCGAGCGCGATGTCGCCGCGGGAGCCGAGTGCGGCAATCTGTCGCGTGAAGACGTGTTCGAAGCCCACATCGTTGGTGAGCGCTGTGACCGTCGCGCTGTCGGCGGGAAGGGAGATCGCCGGCAGCGCGCGCCAGCCGGCGAGCGGCGGCGCGCTGCAATCGGCCGCCACATCGTCGGCGTCGGTCGCGCTCCCGCCGTTGCCGAACGCGTAAAGAGTGCCGCCAGTCGAGAAACGCTCCGCCAT
>JAYUMO010000372.1:0-5653 GCA_043762555.1 Gemmatimonadaceae bacterium
AGCGACTGTTGAGGCACTGGCTCTAGAGGTCATCCGCGTGGCCGACCTGCTCCAGCGATTGCAAGCGACCCTGGGTGCCGGCTTTCGCGTCGAGCGCGAGCTCGGCGGCGGCGGCATGTCCCGCGTCTTCGTCGTCGAAGACGTGGAGCTCAACCGGCGCATCGTGGTCAAGGTCTTGCCGCCCGATCTGGCGGCGGGGCTGAGCGTCGAGCGGTTCAAGCGAGAGATCCAGCTCGCGGCTCAGCTGCAGCATCCGCACATCGTCCCGGTTCTCACCGCGGGCGCGAAGGACGGGCTGCTCTATTACTCGATGCCCTACATCCAGGGCGAGTCGGTGCGCGGGCGGATCGTTCGCCAGCATGAGCTTCCGATCCTGGACGCGCTGCGCATCCTGCGCGATGTGGTCGACGCGCTGGCGCATGCGCACGGGAATGGCGTCGTGCACCGCGACATCAAGCCCGACAATATCCTGTTGTCGGGCCACCACGCGGTCGTCACGGACTTCGGCGTGTCGAAGGCGCTCTCGACGGCGACCGGTGAGTCGAATCTCACCTCGGTGGGCATCGCCCTCGGCACCCCGGCGTACATGAGTCCCGAGCAGGCCGCCGCCGAGCCGGACGTCGATCACCGCGCGGATATTTATTCGGTGGGCGCGGTGGCGTACGAGCTGCTCACCGGTCGTCCGCCATTCTCCGGCATGAGCGCGCAGCAGGTGCTCGCCGCGCACATCACGCAGGCGGTCGAGCCCATCGCGTCGCATCGGGAGAGCGTCTCACCGGCGCTCGCGCAGCTCGTGATGCGCTGCCTCGAGAAGCGGCCGGCGGACCGCTGGCAGAGCGCCGATGAATTGCTGACGCAGATCGAGCTGCTGGCGACGCCGAGCGGCGGGATGACACCGTCGACGATGTCTCCGGTTCCACGGGCGAGCCGTTGGACGCGCCCGGTGGCCCTGGCGCTGCTCGCCAGCGCGATCGTCGCGGGCGGTGCCTGGTGGCTGAGACGCGTGCCCCCACCCTATACGATCGGGAACACCACGCAGGTGACGAATGCGCCCGGCCTCGAGATCGACGCGGCGATCTCGCCGGACGGGAAGTTCATCGCGTATGCCGCCGGGCCGCTCGGACGGCTGCGGATCTACGTCAAGGCGCTCGCCGGCGGGCGGACCGTCGCGCTCACCGACAGCGTGCCGGGGTCGCACCGCCTGCCACGGTGGACCGCGGACGGCGCGAGCCTCACCTACGTCGCCGGCGGCACGCTGTACCGCGTCCCGATGATGGGTGGGATGTCGGAGCCCATTTTCGAGACGAAGGGCTACGAGTTCGCCGCTCCGGCGCTCTCCCCGGACGGCCAGCGCGTCGCGTATGCCGATGCGGGTGCCATCTACGTGCGCGCGCTGAGCGGCGGCGAAGCGCGGCGCGTCGCGTCCGTGCGCTATCCGAGCTCGATCGCCTGGTCGCCAAGCGGGGCGAAGCTCGCCTACGTCTCGGACAATCCGTGGTTCATCCTCAGCCAGCTCTATTTCGGCAACATCGCGCCGAGCGCGATCTGGATCGTGGATCTCGAGGGTGGGGCGCCGGCGCGCGTGAGTGACGTCACGCACCTCAACACCGCGCCCGCCTGGACGCCGGATGGGCGCGCCCTCCTGTACGTGTCGAGCCTCGGCGGGGGACGCGACATCTTCCAGCAGGCGCTCACGCGCGGCGGCGAAGCGCGCGGCGAGCCCGCGCGTCTGACCTCCGGCGCGAACGTGCACTCGCTGTCGGTGGCGGCGGACGGGCAGCGGCTGGTGTACACGACCTTCGCGACGCGGTCGAACGTGTGGTCGGCGCCGATCACCCCCGGCGGCGTCACGCCGTCCTCCGCCGCCCGGTCCGTGACGAACGAGAACCAGAGCGTGGAGGGCGTCGACGTATCGTCCGACGGCAAGTGGCTCGTCTACGACTCGAACCGCCGGGGCACACAGCAGATCTTCAAGATCGCGACCTCCGGCGGAGAGCCGACGCAGCTGACGAAGGATTCCTCGGACGACTTCTCGCCGGCGTGGTCGGCCGATGGCCGGCAGATCGCCTTCCATGGGTGGCGCGGCGGCCAGCGCGACATCTTCGTGATGAGCGCGGATGGACGCGATGCACGCAACGTGACGAGGTCGGCGAATCACGAGATGGGTCCTCATTGGTCGCCCGATGGAAAGCAGGTCACCTTCATTTCCGATCAGAGCGGCCGCTACGAGATCCACGTCGCGGCGCGCACGGCGGCCGGCGCGTGGTCGGCGCCCCGGCAGCTGACGTTCACCTCGGGCTGGGCCCCGCGATGGTCGCACGACCGAGCAGGCCGCTGGATCGTGTACAAGCGGCTCGCGGATTCCGTCGTCATGCTCGTTCCAAGTGCCGGCGGTGAGGCGCGCGTCCTGCTCGACGGCCACCCGCTCGGGCTCACGCCCCTCAACGCCGAGTGGGCGCCCGGCGACGCGACGCGCGTGATCGTGCACGCGGTGGACGATCGTTTGCGCCATGGCTTCTGGTCCGTACCGGTGAACGGCGGCGCGCCACTACTGATGCTTCGCTTCGACGACCTCGCGCTCCAGCCGCGACGCGGCGAGTTCTCCACCGACGGCCGGCGGCTCTATTTCACCATCGCGCAAGACGAGAGCGATGTCTGGATGATGGAGCTGCGGAGGTAACACGTCCTACGGGTCTCGGCGCTCGGCACTCGGCACTCGGCACAACGACGCGTCGTGAGACGTCCAGCCACGTATCCACTCGGGTTGACAGGTGTATATACTGAGTATATACTGCCCCGGTGAGCGACGACATCCACAAGCTGCTCGCCCTCGCCAATGGCTTCGAGTGGGACGCCGGCAACGCCCCCAAAGTGGTCGACCGACACGACATCGAGCCCGGCGAATGCGAACAGGCGTTTTTCAGTGAACCGTTCCTCATCGATGCGGACGAAAAGCACTCACAACAGGAGCGGCGGTGGCGCGCCCTCGGCACCACACTCGCCGCACGGTACCTGTACCTCGTATTCACGCTGCGCGGCTCCCGGATCCGCGTCGTCGCGGCTCGCGAAATGAACCGAAAGGAGCGACGGGCCTATGACCAAGCCAAAAAAAAAGCGCGCACTCAAAAGAATCCCGACGTTCACGTCTGAAGATGAAGAACGCGAGTTTTGGGCGACGGCCGATTCAACGGAATACGTCGATTGGGCAAGAGCCCGCGTCGTGCGCTTTCCGCAGCTGCGCCCATCGTCCACCGCGATCTCGGTCCGGCTCCCCGATACGTTGCTGACCGAGCTCAAATTGTTGGCCAACGAACGCGATGTGCCGTATCAGAGTTTGCTGAAGATGTACCTCACGGATCGTGTGGTGGCCGAGCGCCGGCGCCGCTGACGCCGCTCGGCAGCGACTCAGCCCTTGCGCGCGCTCAACTGGGCCATGCGCTTCCGGGCTTGCTGCACCTGAGGCTGGAGCTCGGGGTCGGCGTCCTTCCAGAGAGCGATGAACTTGCCGTAGTAGGAAAGCGCCCGCTCCGTGTCGCCGCGCGCGTCGTAGAGCTCGCCGAGCCGCTTGTACGTCGGCGCCAGCCAGAGGGCGTCGAGTTGGGAGCGAAAGATATCCATCGGCGTCGTGAGAAAGCGCTCGTACAGCGCGATCGCCGAGTCGGCCTGTCCCGCGGCGTCATACGATCGCGCCAGCTCCGGCAGGGCGCAGAGCGAGCATGAGGCGCGATTCGCCTTCCGAAAGTGCGCGACGGCGCTGTCGGGGCGCCGCTCGGCGAGCGCGATGTAGCCGGCGGTGAGATCGCCCCAGTAGCGGAAGCCGCGCATCTCGACGGGCACGCTCCCCTCGAACTCCGCGACGAGTGCGCGCGCGCGATCCGGCCGGCCCGCCGCGGCGTACACCCGGGCGCGCGCGAGATAGCGCCGCTCCAACGGAGTCACCTTGGAGAAGTCGATGCGCTTCGCGAGCTCGTCCAGCTGGCGCGCGGCATCGTCGGTGCGGCCGGCCACCACCGCGGTGCTCAGCGCCCGCGCGACCGAGGCATCCACGAGCGCCATCGCGTTGCCGAGCTCGGCGTCGGCGGCCGCGGCGTCGTCGAGCGATGCGCTCGCCTCGCGCAGCCGCCCGTGGATCTGCGCGAGCTCGGCCTCGTGATTGTTCCCGAAGAGGCGGGCGATCGGATTGGAGCCAAGCGAGTCGCGGAGGAAGCGGGCCGCTCGGAGCGCCGAGTCGTACCGGCCGGTCGCTTCGTAGAGCTGGAAGAATTCGTCGTAGACGTCGGGCACCCGGGGGCGGTGGCGCTGAAGCGCGCGCATGGTCGCGAACGCCGCCGCCGTGTCGGCGAGCTGGAATTCCACCTGCGCGAGGTTCTGCGCGGCGTACGTGAAGTCCGGGTACGGTGCCAATGCATGCTCGAGCAGCACCCGCGCGCGCGGCAGGTCGCGCGAGGCCAAGGCGTAGAAGCTCCCCAGGTTATTGAGCGCGAACGAATTGTCGGGGTCCAGGGCTAGCACCGCGTCGTACTCCGGAACGGCCTTTTCCGGGTCCGGGCCGACTTCGTAGAACGCCGCTGCCGCCAGATGCTTCTCGATCGGCGACAGGCGGTCGCGGAGGTCGAACGCCTTCTTGAGCATGGCGTACGCGCGGGCGGGCTGGGTGCCGGAGTTATTGTACTCGACGCCGAGCTTGCGGTAGGCCATCGCGAAGGTGGAGTCGAGCGCGATCGCCTCGTTCAGGAGCGCCTCCCCCTTCGGGAAGTCGCGCTCCGCCGTGATCGCCCGCATTCCTTCCGAGTACTTCCGCAGCGCGTCGAGCGAGCTGGTGGTCACCTGAGCAAGAGGGGGCGCGGCGTTCACGCTGCGCAGCGACTCGCCGATCTTGGCGCGCAGCTGCTTCGAGAGCTGGTCGATGGCGGGGATGAGGGCGTTCGCGTCGCGCGCGCCGGCACGATACGCCGCGAGCACCTGCCCGGTGGGCGCCGATACCAGCCGCGCCGAGACCATGAAGCCGCTCCCGACCGCGGCGATATCGCCGTCCACCACCGCCTTGATCCCCTCGCGCGCCGCGATCTCGCGGGCGAGCGCGAGGTCCACGCGCGCCGTTGCCGGCTGCTGCATGCGCCGCAACGCGTCGCGCACCGCGGCGGGCTCCACCACCGTCACCACCGGCGATTCCTCGAGGTCGGTGCGGAGCGCGTCCGACACCACTCGCCCGAGCGACGAGTCCGCCGCCGGCGCGCGGAAGTCGGTGATCAGCACCTTGCCGCGATTGCTGAGCACGCCGGCAGCGAGCAGCGACGCGCTCGGCCCGATGCCGAGCCCGCGGAGCAGCATGAAGCCGGCGACGAAGATCGCGAAGAGCGCCATCGACGCCACACCGCCCATCGTTACGCGCCGCCAGGTGAGCCAGGGGCGCATCGCGGCCGCGAGGCGCATCGCGGTGGGCGCCGGCTCGCCACTCGACGCCGGCACCGGCACGGGCACGCGGTGCGCGAGCACCGAGAACAGGATGACGGGGAGCCCGAGCGCCATCACGAACGCCGTGCCGGGAACGACCCAGAGCGGCAGCCCAATGATTCTCGATGCGGCCCACGCGACGAGGACGGCGAGCACCGAGGCGCCGGCGTACAGTCCCAGCGCGCGCGCGGTGCCGACG
>JAYUMO010000373.1:0-6006 GCA_043762555.1 Gemmatimonadaceae bacterium
GAGCCATTCGGCGGGGACGGCCATGCATCCGATCGTGCGCGAACCATCCACCGCGCCGTGCCAATCGGAGCCGCCGCTCGGCACGAGGTCCAGCTCGTCGGCGAGCGCGGCGAGACGCGCGCTGTCCGAGGGGTGGTGCCCGGGATGGCGAATCTCGAGTCCGTCCATCCCATACGCGGCGAGCGCCGCCACGCGCTGCCGCGTCCCCCCGGCGCCCGGATGCGCGTACACCGCGAGCCCCCCCGCGTCGTGAATGAGCGCGCACGCCTCCGCGATCCCGAGCCGCCGCTTTTCGACGAAGGCGGGGCGGCCGGCGCCGAGCCACCGGTCGAACACCTCGTGGTGATCGCGCGCGAAGCCGCCGGCCACGAGCGCGCGCGCCACGTGCGGGCGCCCGATCGCGGCATCCCCCGCCTGCGCGAGCACCGCGTCGCCGGTGAGCGCCACGCCGAGCGCGTTCAGGCGCTCGACGATCGCGAACGCGCGCGCGCGCCGGGCGATGCGGTAGATGTCGAGCGCGTGCTGCAGCGGCTCGGGGCGGGCGATCAGGAGCCCCAGGATGTGCGTCTCGGCGCCGCTCTCGTCCGCCGCGCTCAACTCGACGCCGGCGATGACACGAACGCCGAGACGCTCACCAGCCGCGCGCGCTTCGGGCATGCCGGCGAGCGTGTCATGGTCGGTGAGCGCGATCGCGGCGAGGCCGGCGGCGTGCGCCGCGGCCACGACGCCGGCCGGCGGGACCGCGCCGTCGGACGCGGTCGAGTGCATGTGCAGGTCGACGTGCGCGCGCGCCGGTTGGCTCACCGGGCGTAGCCCGCTTCGGGCGACGTCTCGGCCGGTTGCGACTCGGCGAAGAGGCGCGCCAATGCGCCGGGATCGAGCTCGGCGAATGACGCCTCGCGCACTCGCGCGCCCTGAGGGGAGTACCGGGTGACCCGCACCTCGCGGGGCGTGCCGGCCGGCCCGCCGCGGCGTACGAAGAGGAGCGCGAACTCGTCGTGATCGTACTGCGTGACGCGGCCGGCGGGAGAGACCTCCCACGTGTCGCCGCCGATGGTGATCGTGCGATAGGGCATCAGTCCAGCTCCACTTGCCGATAGATGCGTGCGCGGTCGAGCACCGGGTCGGGCGCGGCGGAGAGCGCGCGGCCGAGCGTCTCGCCATCCGCCGCTTCGATGAATTCGATGAAGGCGCCCGGCAGTTCCGCTTCCTCGAACGCCCAGTGCTTGCACTTGGCCGCCAGGTAGTACGCGTGCCGCGCCGCCAGCTTGTCGAGGAACTTCTTGCGGTCGCCGAACGGCACGATCGAGCGCTGCAGCGTGAGCGCGCGCGGATCGCTCATAGGGCGCTGTCCGGATAGGTCTCGATCTGCTGCTTCACGAACGCCAGGAACTGGTCGGCGACGGCGCCGTCGATGATGCGATGATCGAAGGAAAGGGAGAAGAACGCGCAGGTGCGGATGGCGATCACGTCCTCGCCGTCGGGGCCGGTCGTCACCTTCGGCCGCTTCTCGATCGCGCCGACGCCGAGCACCGCCACCTGCGGCTGGCTGATGATCGGCGTGCCCATGAGCGAGCCGAAAACGCCGGGGTTCGTGATCGTGAACGTGCCGCCCTGCACCTCGTCGGGCTGCAGCTTCTTCGCGCGCGCGCGCGCCGCGAGATCGTTCAGCGCCCGCGTGATCCCGGCGAGCGAGAGGTCCTCGGCCTGCTTGATGACGGGGACGATCAGCCCCCAGTCGAGCGCGACCGCGACCCCGATGTTGAACTGCTTGCGATAGATGATGTTCGTGCCGGCCACCGAGGAGTTCATGATCGGGAACTCCTTCAGCCCCTTCACCACCGTCTTGATGATGAACGGCATGTACGTGAGCTTCTGCCCGGTGGCTTGCTCGAACGCCGCGCGCTGCGCCGCGCGAATGCGCGCGACGCGCGTGAAGTCGATCTCCATGAACGACGTCACGTGCGCCGAGGTGCGGCGCGAGATCACCATGTGCTCGCTGATCCGCTGGCGCATCACCGACATCGGCTCCACGACGTCGCCGGGCCAGGGCTCGGGGAGGGGGCCGTGCGGCGCGGCGCCGGGCGGCGCCTGCATCGACGGGGGTGCGAGCGCCCCGCGCGCCGCGGAGGCCGCGGGGGCGCCCGACTCGAGGTAGCGCTCGACATCGCGCCGCGTGACGCGGCCGGCGATCCCGGTACCTTGCACCGCCGCGATCTCCAGGCCGTGCTCGGCGGCGATCTTGCGAACGAGCGGCGACGAGCGGGTCCGGATGCGCTCTTCGAAGGCATCGCTATTGCCGGCCCGCGGCGGAAGTGATGCGGGCGCGGCGGGCGCGGCGGGGGCGGCGAGCGCCGGTGCACTCCCGGCGGGCGCCGGTGCACTCGCTGCCGGCGCTGCCGAGATCGCGGCGCCCTTCTCCGTCTCGAGACGCGCGACCACCGTCTGCACCGGCACCGTCTGCCCCTCGATCACGAGGATCTCCGCGAGCACGCCCGCCGACGGCGCCGGGATCTCTGCGTCCACCTTGTCGGTGGAGATCTCGAAGATCGGCTCGTCGCGCTTCACCTCGTCGCCCACCTTCTTCAGCCACTTGGAGAGAGTGCCTTCGGCGATCGACTCTCCCATCTGCGGCATGATCACATCGATGCGTGCCACTGGATCAACTCCGCGCTGAGTTCCCCGAACCACCGGCCGCTCGCCGCAACCGCCAAAGCACCAGCGACGGCAGCAGCACGATCCCGATCAGCGAGCCGGGCGTGACGTACGTCCCCAGATCGCACGCCGGGATCCCCTCCGGCGGTGCACAGCCCGTGTAGCTCCCCACGATCTTCGCCACCATCGCCCCGAGCATCCCGCCGCCAAAGACGCCCGGCACCGCCAGCAGGCATCCGATCGCGAAGCGGTTCGGACCCGCCGCCGGCGCATCCGGCCGCCCTGTCACGCTAGTATCCCGCGAGCCGTCGCGCCACGGTCACGATGTCGGCCGTCTGCGGCAGCACATAATCTTCCAGCGGCGGCGCGTAGGGCAGCGGCACATCGGCCGCGGTGACGCGCAGGATCGGTGCGTCCAGCCATTCCCACGCCTGCTCGTTGATGCGCGCCGTCACCTCGCCCGCGATCCCGCCGGTGCGCGTGTCCTCGTGCACGATCATCACGCGATTCGTCTTCTTCACCGTGGCGATGATGGCGTCGTCATCCATCGGCAGGAGCGAGCGCAGATCGATCACCTCTACGCTCAGCCCGTCCTCCTTCTCCAGCTGCGCGGCGGCCTCGAGCGCCTTCCAGACGGTGGCCGCGTACGTGATGATCGAGAGGTCCTTCCCGGCGCGCGCCGTGCGCGCTTTCCCGATCGGCACCACGTGGTCGCCCGCCGGCATCTCCTCCTTGATGCGGCGGTACAGATACTTGTGCTCGAAGTAGAGCACGGGATCGTCGTCGCGAATGGCGGCCTTGAGCAATCCCTTCGCGTCGCTCGCGGTGGCGGGATAGACGATCTTGAGCCCCGGTGTATGGAGGAAGGCCGCCTCCGGGTTCTGCGAGTGGAAGGGGCCGCCGCGCACGTAGCCGCCGCTCGGCCCGCGCACGACGAGCGGACAGGGGAGCATCGCGCGGTAGCGCGCCGTCGCCACGTAGTTCGTGAGCAGATCGTACGCGCACGAGATGAAATCGATGAACTGCATCTCGCACACCGGCCGCATCCCCATGTGCGCCGCACCCGCCGCCGCGCCGACGATCGCCGCTTCGGAGATCGGCGTGTCGATCACCCGCCGCTCGCCGAACTTGGCGAGCAGACCGTCCGTCACCTTGAACGCGCCGCCATAGGCGCCCACGTCCTCGCCGAGGATGAACACGTTGGGATCGCGCTCCATCTCCTCGAAGAGCGCCTGCCGGATGGCCTCGAGATAGGTGATCTCAGTCATCGAACGTCCCCCACGACTCGGGGCGCTCGGGCTCCGCCACCGCGGCCGTGACCCCTTCGCGAAACCAGAGCGGAGCGACCACCGGCGGATCAACGTAGACCCCGACCAGCGCATCGCCCCCCGAGGGCGCGGGCGACCGCTCCGCGAGATCGGTCGCCTCGTCGATCTCGCGCTGCACCTGCGCGTCCAGCTTCGCGAGCGCGCTGCGCTCCACCAATTCGTCGTCGAGCAGCACCCGCGCGTAGCGATCGAGCGGATCGTTGTTCTTCTCCCACCACTCGATCTCGCCGTCGGGGACGTAGTTCTGATCGTCGTGCTCGGCGTGTCCCTTGCGGCGGTAGGTGATGAGCTCCACCAGGGTGACCCCCTCGCCGCGTCGCGCCCGGTCCACCGCCCGCCGCGTCACGTCGTACGTCGCGAGCACATCGTTGCCGTCGGCCTGCACGCCGGGGATCCCGTACGCGAGCGCCTTGTCCTTGAGCTCTTTCACGGCCGTCTGCTTGCTCGTGGGGGTGGAGTAGGCGTAGCCGTTGTTCTCGACCACGACCACGAGCGGGCAGCGCTGCACCGCCGCGAAGTTGAGCCCCTCGTGGAAGGCGCCGGTGGAGGTCGCGCCGTCGCCGATGTACACGAGCCCCACCCGCGCCTGGCCGCGCAGCTTGAAGGAGAGCGTGACGCCCGCCATCACCGGCAGCATGTCCCCCAGGTGCGAGATCTGTCCGATGAATCCGCGCTCGAGGTCGCCGAAATGGATGTTGAGCTCCCGTCCCCGCGTGGGCGAATCGCCCTTCGCCATGTACTGCCGGACGATCTCGAGCGGCGTGGCGCCCTGCACGAGCATCGAGCCGAGATTGCGGGTGAGCGGGCTGAGGAAATCGCCCTGCGTGCGGTCGAGCGCGAAGGCGCTGCCCACCGCGTCCGCCTCCTGCCCCAGAGAACGGAAGAGTCCGCCCACCACCTTCGTCTGCCGGTACAGATTCACCAGGCGCTCTTCGAGCGAGCGCGTGAGCCGCATGTAGTAGTAGAGGTCGAGCTTCTGCGCGCGGCTGAGCGCCGCCGACGGCCGATCGGCGTCGCGCGCGGGGGAGGCGGGGACGACACGGGGCGCGCCGCGCGCCGCCATCAGTAGGCCACCTCGAGCGCGCGGCCCGGCTCGGCCGCGCGCCGCAGCCGCACGAAGTAGCGCTTCACGTTGCGGTCGAGGCGGCTCTCGCCCGGCTGGTCCGTCTCCACCTCGACGAAGGTGGCGTGCCCACCCTCCGGGCGGATGCGCAGCGTGAGCGCGCCGAGCGCGCCCGCGTAGCCACGCGTGCGCGGCGCCGCCGAGGCGCGCGGGAGACCGATCGACGGGAAGAACTTGTCGGCGAGCGCGAGCGCCGCATCGGGCGCGAGGGTGGTGCGATGGAAATGGCGCATGGTCAGTGGGATTCCCCGGCTGCGTTCCGAACGCTCTGTACCCAATCCACTTGCTCGAGCCGCTGCGTGGAATCACGGCGGAAGCGGAGCGCCATCGCCCAATCCCCCGCGACCACGTAATGGATATTCGCGTAATAGGTTCCCGGCTCCGGGCCGGCGACGAAGGAATCCCACACCTTCACGCTAGCGTCCTTGGTGTTGCCGTAGATCAGCCCCTCGCCGCCGTCGATCGGCTGCCCCGTGTTCTTGTCGCGCACCACGAGCTTGAAGGTGGTCCGCTCACGCGCCCGCGGCGGCAGCGGATCGCTGAGCACGCGCATCGCGAAGTGGTCGGTGTAGGCCGGCATCCCTTTCGGCGCCTCCCGCGACGGACCACACGCCGCGGCGACGAGCGCGCCCGCGACCAGCGCCGTGCGGCGCACCATTCGGCGAGGGCTCATGCGGGGTAGTACTCCAGGCCGAGGTGCGTGATCTGCTCCTCGCCCATCAGGTGGCGCATCGTGTTCTTGAGCTTCGTCTGCTGGATGAACAGGTCGTGCTCCGGCTGCAATCCCGGCGCCGCCATCGGACTCTTGAAGTAGAAGGAGAGCCATTCCTGGATCCCCTTCATCCCCGCGCGATGAGCGAAATCCATGAATAGCGCCAGGTCGAGCACGATCGGCGCGGC
>JAYUMO010000374.1:0-1905 GCA_043762555.1 Gemmatimonadaceae bacterium
AGCCAGAGCACGCCGCCGGAGGCCGCCTTGAGCGCGTCGGTGTCCGCGCCGAGCGCGAAGCCGAAGAGCAGAAGCGTGAGTGCGGCGAAGAAGACGACCGAATTGAAATTCGCCTTCGTGCGGCGCTCCACGGCGAGGTCCTTCCAGGCGACCGCGCCCATGCGCGTGAATTCGCGCGCCCAGCTGCGCTCAGCCATGCGCGACCGCCTTCATCACCGTCGGCGC
The DNA here is from genome assembly GCA_043762555.1 of Gemmatimonadaceae bacterium. Lineage (GTDB taxonomy): Bacteria > Gemmatimonadota > Gemmatimonadetes > Gemmatimonadales > Gemmatimonadaceae > DATKOH01. The sequence goes on from JAYUMO010000374.1 coordinate 226, forward strand.
GTCCACGAGCACGCCGGCATCGATCCGCACGGTGCGCGTCACCACGCGCCGCGCGCGCTCGAGATCATGGGTGATGACGATCGCGGCGCCGCCGCGCGCACGGAGCTCGCCGAGGAGATCGTTCACGCGGGCGACGCCCTCTTCGTCGAAGCTCGTGTACGGCTCGTCGAGGAGGAGCAGCCGGACGGGGCGCAGAAAGACACGGGCCAGCGCGATCCGTCGCTGCTGCCCCGCGGAGAGATGTCGTCCCCGCTCGTTGGCTTCGTGACCGAGGCCGACGCGCTCGATGGCGGCGCGGATGCGCCCGGCGTCGGCGTGGTCGCCCGCCATCCGACAGGCGAAACGGAGGTTCTCACTGACGGTGAGGTCTTCGTAGACGCCGGTGGCGTGTCCGATCATCGCGGTGATCTCCCGCACGGCGCCCGGATCGCTCCGCACGTCGTGTGCATAGACGCGGGCGGTGCCGCGCGTCGGCGAGAGCGCGGTGGCGATGGCGCGCATGAGGGTGCTCTTCCCGCTGCCGTTGCGCCCCACGAGGGCGACGATCTCCCCTGGCTCGACCTTCATGGAGACGCCACGGAGCGCCCACTTCACGCCGAAGCGGTGGGCGAGGCCGAGGCACTCGACGGCCGGGGAGAGGTCGACGCGGGCAGCGCTGGTCAGTGGGATCCCTGCCGAAAGGAAGGTGCGGCGCTGCGCGGAAACAGCTGTCGCGCCGGGCGAAGGGAGAGCTACCGCACCGCGGCACATCCGGCTTGTCGGGGAAAATAAAGTCCCCGGCCGGTGTCCTCCCCAGCCCCTAATCTGACGATCGAGCGGGCGATTCGGCAGGGGTTCGGCCGCGAACAAACCCCGACACAGGCGCTTTGCCGCGGATGAACGCGGATGAACAACCGGATCGCTCCGTGGGTGGGGAGGGAACCATCGCACCCGGTCGGGCTTCGTTCCCTTGGTGACTGCCACGCGGGTCTCCATGTGTGCATGGTGCGATCCGCGTTGATCCGTTGGTTGCCGCCCTTATCCGCGGCGCAGCGCCCTCCCCTACATTCAAATGATGTTAGATAAGCTCAGCGGCTGGCTCATCGGGCGCAGCGGGAGCCGGCCTGCCGACATGGAGGAGAACGTGGCTGACAGCAAGACGCCGCCGGTGGACGCTCGGCCGGCGGATCGGGAGCGCGTGCCGCCGCGGCAGGTGAAGACGGTCAAGTGGCCGGTGCTGCACTATGGGGACGTGCCGAGGGTCGACTTGGCGACGTGGCGCTTCGGCATCCGCGGGCTCGTGGATGCGCCCTTCGAGATCACCTATGACGAGCTCAAGGCGCTTCCGCAGCAAGACACCCTCTGCGACATCCACTGCGTCACGCGCTGGAGCCGGCTCGACAACCGGTTCACGGGAGTTCCTGTACAGACGCTGCTCAAGCGCGCGGGGGTGAAGAAGGACGCGACCCACGTGCTCGTGCACGCCGAGCAGGGGTTCACCACCAATCTGCCCCTCAGCGATCTCGATCGGCCGGAGAATCTTCTCGCGTGGGCGCACAACGGCGAGGATCTCACGCCGGACCACGGCTGGCCGCTGCGGCTGCTGGTGCCGCATCTCTATTTCTGGAAGAGCGCGAAGTGGGTGCGCGGGCTCGAGCTGCTCGACTTCGACCTCCCCGGCTTCTGGGAGCAGAACGGCTA
>JAYUMO010000375.1:0-2540 GCA_043762555.1 Gemmatimonadaceae bacterium
TGGCTCCCTCCTGCGCGCCGGAGCCGACACCGTGCGCGCGTCGGTCTCGGTGCTCGATGTGCGCACCGGCCGCGTGATCGCGGAGTTCGAGCGCCGCGATACCCCGTCGCGCATCGACCGCCTCGCCGACTCGATCACCTTCTCCCTCGTCCGCGAACTGAGCCACACGCCGCAGATCGGGAACGTGCGGCTCTCCGCGCTCGGCACGAACTCGCTCGGTGCGCTCAAGGCGTTCCTCCAAGGAGAGCAATTCTTCCGCCGCTCGGCGTGGGATTCCGCCGAGGCGTGGTACGAGAAGGCGCTCGCCATTGACAGCGCGTTCCCGCTCGCCAACGCTTCGCTCGGCGAAGCCTACGGTTGGTCGCACACGAATGGCGACTCATTGAGCGTCCTGTACACGCTGCGGGCCGCTCAGCACAATCACGGGCTCGCGCCGCGCGACAGCCTGATCATCGTCGCCGAATCGCTCGCCGTCGCAGTGGACCGACCGGGGGGCGACCCGCACGACCTGCAGCACCGGAGGCGCATGATGGCCGCGGCGGAGCTCGCGGCTCAACGCTATCCGGACGACCCCTACGTGCTGTACCGCCTCGGCGACGTTCGCTATCACTACGCCTACGGCAAAGAGATGGGGCTACCGATCGAGAAGCTGATCGAGGCGTTCGACCGGGCGATCGCGGCTGATTCTAGCTTCACGCCCTCCTACATTCACGCCATCCAACTCGCCTTCCGCCTGGGAGGCACGGAGGCGGGACGGCGCTATCTGCATGCGTACATCGCGCAAAACCCGCGCGACCTTGACGCCGAAGTAGCGCGGTTGGTGGACCGGCTGACCGATCTCAAGCAAGCCGGATCGGCGGGAACGGCGAAGATCCTCGCTGGCGCCAGCAACGATCTGTTGGACCGGGCGGCGATCGCACTCATCCTCTGGCCCGACTCCGGGCAGACCGCGCCGCGTCTCGACCAGATGCTCTCGCCGTCGCGCCGCTCCGACTACGCTCGCGATGCGGACACGACGTTCCAACAGTTCCGCGTCTCACGTGGGATGCTTGCGCGGGGCCACGCGCGCGGAGCATTCGCGAAGACCAGCGTGATGTCCTGGCAGCAAGGCGCGGTCGCCTACCTCGGAGGGTACGCCCCGACCGAGGCACGCGACCTCTTCGAAGCGCAGGTCAAGGAGCAGCGGGGGTGCCCAATCTGTTTCTACGATTATTGGGCCTCCCGCAATGATGTGGCGTCCCTCGAGTGGGCACAGCGGATGCTCGATTCCGCATTCCGGACCCGGCCTGATACGATCGCGAACATGCGCCGGGTGTTCGCCGCGGCCTACGGACAGGCCTATCTCTCGCTCGCGCGGCACGACAGCACCGCCGCGCTGCGAACGCTGCAGGCGCTCCCCGATTCGCTCTGCGCTACCTGCTATTCCTACGCGCTCACGCAAGCGCAGCTGCTCGAAGCGAAGCACCGCGATCGGGAGGCACTCGAGATCTTGAGTCGCCCCGGCCTCGGCGCATCCGTGTATCAGACGGCGATGCTCCTCGAACGCGCGCGCGTGGCGGAGCGGCTCGGCGAGCGCGCGATCGCGGTGGACGGCTATCTGTATGTCGCGAACGCCTGGGCGCCCGGCGATCCGAACTTCCAGCCCTATGTGAAGGAGGCCCGTGCCGCGCTCAAGCGTCTCGGGGGCGAGAGCGCGCCCGGCCTCCTGGTGAACGCCCCGGGCGGTTCGCGCTAGCACCCCGAATGCGGACGCTGACCGTCGTCATCGCGGCGCTCCTGCTCGCGCACATCGCCCTGCTCCAGATCCACCCCGCCGGCGCGGCGACGGCGCCCATCGCCGGCGCGCTCGACATCGGGGTGGTGTTCGATGTCGGCGGCCGGGGCGACAAGTCCTTCAATGACGGCGCGTACCGCGGCGCCGAGCGCGCGATGCGCGACTACGGCGCGCGCGTGCACTTCATCGAGCCGGGCGAGGGCTCGGACCGCGAGGCCGGATTGCGCCTGCTCGCCGCCGAGCGGATGGACTTGGTGGTCGGCGTGGGCTTCATCTTCACCGATGATCTGCTCGGCCTGGCGCGTGAATATCCCGACGTGCATTTCGCCGGCGTGGACTACGCGCTCTCGGTGGATTCCGTTGGGAAGATCATCCCGCCGCCGGTGAATCTCGCCGCGCTCAAGTTCCGCGAGGAGCAGGGGTCCTTTCTCGTCGGCGCGCTCGCGGCGATGGTGGGCAACTCGAAGAAGGTGGGCTTCGTGGGCGGGATGGACATCCCGCTCATCCACAAGTTCGAAGCGGGCTACCGCGCCGGCGTGAAATACATCTGCCCTGACTGCACCGTGCTCGTGCAATACGCCGGCGTCACCCCCGAGGCCTTCCGCAATCCCGGCAAGGGGAAGGAGCTCGCGCTCAGCCAGTACCTGCAGGGGGTGAACATCATCTTCCACGCGAGCGGCTCCACCGGGCTCGGTGTGTTCGAAGCGGCGCGGCAGATGAACCGGCTCGCGATCGGCGTGGACGCGGATCAATACAACGAAGCGCC
>JAYUMO010000376.1:0-5747 GCA_043762555.1 Gemmatimonadaceae bacterium
ACACGCACTTGGAAGTCGCGGTCAGGACCGGCCTCCTCACCGAGAAGGATCGCGCCGTCGCCCTGGCTCTCATCGACCACGTTGGTCGCATGTTGACGCGCCTCGCTCAGGCCGTCGCCCCGCCGGCGAGTTCCTAGTCACTGCCGAGTGCCGAGCGCCGAGTGCCGAGACCCGCCGTTTCCTCTCCATCCCTCACTTCGAAACTAGAAACTCCCGCACAAATTCTATCGTGGCATAGAACTGAAAATCCGCATTCCCCTTCCTGGCAAATCCATGCCCCTCGTTCTTGGCCATGAGGAACCACACCGGCACCCCGTTCTTGCGCGCGGCCGCCACGATCTGCTCCGCCTCGGTATGCGGCACCCGCGGATCATTCAACCCCTGCACCACGAAGAGCGGCTTCGTGATCTTCTGCGCGTTGTTCAATGGGGCCGTGCGCTCCATGAAGGCCCGGATCGTACTGTCGCGCTCGTCGCCGTACTCCACGCGCCGCAGGTCGCGCCGGTAGCTCTCGGTGTGCTCGAGGAAAGTCACGAGGTTCGAGATCCCCACCACGTCCACCGAGCAGCAAATGCGGTCGGAGTAGTACGTCGCGACCGCGAGCGTCATGTGGCCGCCGTAGCTCCCGCCGGTCACCATCACGTGCCCGGCGTCGAGCGACGGCTCCGCGGCGATCCAGTCGAAGAGCGCGTTGATGTCCTTGTACGTCCCCTCGCGCAGCAGCCCGTTGTCGAGCTTCACGAACTCCTTCCCGTAGCCGGTCGAGCCGCGGACGTTCGGATACAGGATGGCGATCCCGAGCTCGTTCACGAAATAGTTGTTGCGGCCAAGGAAGGTGGGACGTGATTGCCCCTCCGGCCCGCCGTGGATGTTCACGATCACCGGCCGCTTCCCGCTGAAGCGCGCCGGCGGACGATAGAGGAATCCCGAGATCATCCGTCCGTCCCATGACTTCCACCGCACGAGCTCCGGCTCCGGCATCGCCGAGAGGTCCACGCCCCCCGTCTCGCTGAACGTCCAGCGCGTCACCGTGCCGCTCGCCACGTCGAGCACATAGGCATCGGACGGTGCCCGCGCCGAGTTGATCGTGAAGCCCAACACGCGCCCGTCCGGATGCCAGCTGAGCGCGCCAATGACGCCGACCGGGATCTTCGTCTTCGGCGGCCGCATCTCGCGGCGGTCGCGCGTGGTCATGAGGTGCAGCTTCCCCACTCCATCCTCGTTCGTGACGAACGCGAGCGTGCGCCCATCGCGTGACAGCGCGAATTCCTCTACCTCCCACGACGCGTGCGTGAGCGGAGTGACCCGCTTCGTGGCAAGATCGAGATACGAGAGCCGCGCGAACTCGCTGCCGAGGTCGGTCACGGTGTACACGCCTCGCCCGTCGGCGCTGAACGCGCCGCCCTCGTAGGCCACGGGGTCCGCGCCCTTCGGCGTGAGCAGTGTCTTCTCCCCTGTCGCGACGGTCACGAGCCAGAGGTAGCTCTCGTTCACCGAGATCCCTTCGGCCGCCAGGAGCGACTTCCCATCCGGCGACCAATCGAGCGCCGACCACCCGCCCCCGCTCACCTGCAACACCATCCGGTCGCTCTTCGGGTCGGACGGATCGACGACGAAGAGGTCCTTGTCCGTCCCATTGCGCCGCGAGGAGGTGTACGCGAGCCGGCTGCCGGTGCGCGACCACGCGCCCCAGATGTTCTGCGACTTGCCATCGGTGAGCAGCGTCGTCTTGCCGCTCGCGAGGTCGAAGCGGTACAGCTGCGTGAATTCGTTGCCGCCGAGATCGCGCCCGATCACGAGGTAGCGTCCATCGTTGGGCTCGTACGTGGCGCCCCACACCCGCTCCGCAAAAAAGGTGAGCTGCCGCCGCGCGCCGCCCGCGATCGACAGCGCGTGCGCCTGCACGACGTCCGCGAATCGCGTGCCGATGAGCATCTCGTGCCGCGTGGGGTGCCAGTCCCAGAGGGACGCGCTGCGATATTCCGTGTAGGGCGCGGCCGCTTCCGCGATGCTCGCGGGCACGGGCGGCAGCCCGTCCGCCACGAGGTTCTCGTTGGGGGTGAGGGTGGCGCCCTGGCCCAAGAGAGTTGAGGGGACGAGGAGGACGGTCGCGATGGCAATGCAGACGGAGAGGCGCATAGGCTCGGAAGGTGAGGGTGCCCTAAGGTACGGCAGATCTGAGAAGAAGACGAACTGCGGGTCTCGGCACTCGGCACAGAGTAGCGAGTAGGAGGCCGAGTGCCGAGTGCCGAGACCCGCGGTTATCTTCTCAACCATGCCCGCCCCCCGCCAATTCCTCGCGGCCGTGCTTGGCCTTGCCGCGGCGGCGGGGTGCATCCGCCTCGGCCGGTGGCAGCTGGAGCGGCTGCAGTTCCGGCGAGACCTGAACGGCCTCGTGATCAGCCGTCTCTCGGCTCCGCCGCGTTCACCCTTCGGGCTACCACCCAGCACGCGACGGTGGCGTCGCGTCATCGTCGTCGGCACTTTCGACTTCGATCATCAGATCGTCCTCACCGGCCGCTCGCTCGAAGGGGCGCCGGGCGTCAACGTCATCACGCCATTCGCGCCGGATATTCCCGCGGCACCGATCCTCGTGAATCGCGGCTGGGTGTACGCGCCCGACGGGCAGACCGTCCAACTCGGGAAGCACGACGAGCCGGCGCACCAGACGATCTCCGGCTACGCGGACGACTTCGTGTTCGTCGGCGACGGAGCGGCGCGAGCCGCCTCGACGCCGAACGCGTGGCGCCGGCTCGATGGCCGGGAGCTCGAGCACGCGTTCCCCTACCCGATCGCGCCGTTCTACCTCGTGGCACAGGCGGACAGCGGCGGCGCCCCCGCGCCGGGCGCGCCGGTGCGCCTCCCCTTGCCGTCGCTCGACGAGGGCCCGCACCGCGGCTACGCCATCCAATGGTTCGCCTTCGCCCTGATCGCCCTCGGGGGGGCCTCGGTCGTCATCTATAAGGAACGCCACCAGGCGGCCAAGACCAGGACCGGGAAACCTTGAGTTCACGCCGCGGGGCCTCCGATATAGCTTTCACCTAGGGCGGTAGCGCTCCGCCCGTCGGCCGCGCGGACGCGGTCGGGACCCTCTGCCACGCAGGCACCGCCCATGTCGCAGCCAGAGCACGGACTCGCCACCGAGCAGGAAGCCCGCGACGTCGCCGAAGCGGCGCGCGAAAGTGAGTGGTCGTCGCCCAGCTTCCTCAAGGAGATGTTCCTCGGTCGCTTCCGCCTCGACCTGATCGATCCCTTCCCGCAGCAGAGCGCCGAGGAAGCCGCGCGGGCCAAGCCGTTCATGGATAAGCTGCGCGCGGTGCTCGCCCGGGTGGACTCGGACAAGATCGACCGCGAGGGGAATATCGAGGAGCGGACGGTGCAGGAGCTGCGCGACATCGGCGCCTTCGGCATCAAGATCCCAACAGAATACGGCGGCCTCGGGCTGTCGCAGACGGCCTACATCCGCGCCATCGGGATGGTGACGTCCAAGGATGGCTCGCTCACCGCGCTGCTGTCGGCGCACCAATCGATCGGTCTCCCCGGTCCGCTCAAGCTCTTCGGCACCGAGGAGCAGAAGAGGAAGTACCTGCCGCGGCTCGCCAAGGGCGCCATCTCGGCGTTCGCGCTCACTGAAGCGGACGCGGGCAGCGATCCCGCGAACATGCGCACGACGGCTACGCCCACCGAGGACGGCAAGCACTTCGTCCTCAGCGGTGAGAAGCTCTGGTGCACCAACGGAACGCGCGCCGAGCTGCTGGTGGTGATGGCGCGGACGCCCGACGCGATCGTCAACGGCAAGCCGAAGAAGCAGATCACCGCGTTCATTGTGGAAATGAGCTGGCCGGGTGTGGAGGTGACGCACCGCAATCACTTCATGGGGTTGCGCGCGATGGAGAACGCGGTGATCAAGTTCACGAATGTGAAGGTGCCGCGCGAGAACATCATTTGGGACGAGGGGAAGGGGCTGAAGCTGGCGCTGGTGACGCTGAACACCGGGCGCCTGACTCTGCCCGCGAGCTGCGCCTACGGCTCCAAGCAGATGCTGCGCATCGCGCGCGAGTGGGCGGCGAAGCGCGTGCAGTGGGGGCAGCCGGTGGGCAAGCACGAAGCGGTGGCGCAGAAGATCGCGCATCTCACGGCGAACACCTTCGCGATGGAGTCGGTGGCCGAGCTGTCGAGCGGGCTCGCCGACCGCGGCGGCTACGACATCCGGCTCGAGGCCGCGATCGCGAAGATGTGGAACACGGAGGCCGGGTGGCGAGCGGTGGACGACACGCTGCAGATCCGCGGCGGCCGCGGCTACGAGACCGCCGATTCGCTCCGCGCGCGCGGCGAGGAGCCCGTGCCGGTGGAGCGCGCGATGCGCGACTTTCGCATCAACTTGATCTTCGAGGGCTCCTCCGAGATCATGCGGCTCTTCATCGCGCGCGAGGCGGTGGACCACCACTTCAAGATGGCGTTCGATCTCGTGAACCCCAACGCCACCGGCGCGCAGCGGTGGGCCGCGTTCGGCCGCTCGGCGAAGTTCTATCCGTTCTGGTATCCGTCGATGTGGATCGGCGGCGGCCGGTCCTTCCGCGAATTCGGCCGGCTCGCCGACCATCTGCGCTTCGTGGAGCGGACCACGCGCAAGTTGGGCCGCTCGGTGTTCCACGCGATGGTGCGTCTTGGCCCGAAGCTCGAGAAGCGGCAGATGGTGCTCTTCCGCTTGGTGGACGTCGGCGCCGAGCTCTTCGCGATGGCCGCGAGCTGCGCGCGCGCGCGGATGCTTGTCGCGGGGGGGGACGCGAATGCCGTGGAGATCGCCGATCTTTTCTGCCGCGAGGCGCGTATGCGCATCGCGGATCACTTCCGGAATTTGTTCGGGAAGAACGATGCGGCGTTATACAAGGTGTCGCAGAAGGCGTTGGCGGGGGAGTACGCGTGGCTCGAGAACGGGATAGTGAAGGGCAACGAGACCATGCCTACTCCCGCTCCGGCGGAGCCCGTTCGGAGGCGTGAGCCGGTAGGGGTTTGAAGGGCAACGGCAGTCCATAGTCCATAGTCCGCAGTCCATAGGGAGAAAGTGGGGAGTGGGATGCGCGCTTTCGCGTTTCCCACTCCCCACTTTCTCCCTGCGGACTATGGACTATGGACTGCTCTTACCTCGCATGGCGGTACATTAGCTCGACCAGCTCATCGTACATCTGCTCCCGCTCCGAAACGCTGCCGGCGCGAATAGCATCCGCGGCACAGTATCTCAAATGATTCCGCATCAACCCTCTCCCAACCGCGCGCAACGCCTCGTGCACCGAGCCGATCTGCGTCATCACGTCGGCGCAGTAGCGGTCCTCGGCGATCATCTTCTGCAAGCCGCGCACCTGGCCCTCGATCCGGCGCAACCGCTTCAAGTTCGCCGCCTTGATCCCGGCGTCCACTCCGTGCGCCTTGCGTGCGCCGGGCGCGGCGGGCGCGTGCTCGAGGCCGCAGCCGCAGGGCGCCGCGCTCTTCTTCGTCTTCCATTTCATTCTCACCGTCGTCGCCACCGGATCAAGATCCTCATCACGCCGCGAAGCGCCGCAGGCGCAGACTGTTGGACACCACGCTCACCGAGCTCATCGCCATCGCCGCGCTCGCGATCACCGGGCTGAGCTGCACGCCGAACACCGGATACAGCACCCCGGCCGCCACCGGGATCCCGATCACGTTGTAGACGAACGCCCAGAAGAGATTCTGGCGCGTGATCCGCATCGTGCGCCGCGACAGCG
>JAYUMO010000377.1:0-3980 GCA_043762555.1 Gemmatimonadaceae bacterium
GGTGCGCTCGACGCTCGTCCGGATGGCGGCGACGACGAAGCGCTGCGGCGCGCACTCGCGCACGGTGAGGCAGGCGCCGTTGAGCGCGATGCTCTCGCCGGGGACGAGGTCGTCGTAGCGGCAGCGGACGGCGAGCTCGAGCCCGGCGGGGGTGGCCGTCACACGCTCGATGCGTCCGACATCGTCGATCAGTCCGGTGAACACGGCAGCTCCCGCAGAGCGTACACGGTCATCAGGTCATTGCCGAGCGCCTCGCGCTCGACGACGCGCAGCGGGATCGCTGCGTCGACACCCGTGGCCGGCAAGCGGTCGAAGGGGCGGAGTGCCCCCGCGCCGAGTACCACCGGCGCCTGAAAGATAACCAAACGATCTACGAGTGCGCGCTCGAGGAGGGCTGCCGCGAGCGTCGCGCCCCCTTCGACGAGCATCGAGCGGATGCCGCGGGTGCGGAGTTGGGCGAGGGCGTCGTCGAGCGAATCGACCTTGAGGACGTCGACGCCGTTCCACTCCAGCGCCTGCGTGCGACGCTCGTCGGGTGCTTCGGCGACAACGACGACCGGCGCCGCGCCCCTGGTGTGCACGAGCGCGCTGTTGAGCGGAAGTCGGGTGCGCCGGTCGAAGACGACGCGCGCCGGCGGCATCGCGGGGGGCCGCGCGGCGAGCGGCGTCGGCCCGAACATCGTGCGCACCGTCAGGAGCGGGTCGTCGGCGAGCACCGTTCCGATGCCCACCGCGACGGCGTCGCTGCCGGCGCGCAGGATGTGCACGTGGTCGCGCGACGCCTTGCCCGTGATCCACTTCGCGCGCCCCTGCGCGTCCGCCATTGCGCCGTCGAGCGAGAGCGCGAGCTTGAGCGTGACCCACGGACGCTGAGCGCCAAAGGCGAAGAAGAAGGGGGCGTTCAACTCGCGCGAAGCCTCGTCGAGCACGCCGCTCACCACCTCGAGCCCGGCCCGCCGCAGCTTCTCGATCCCGCCGCGCGCCTGCGGATGCGGATCCCGCGCTCCGATGACGACGCGCGCGATCCCGGCGTGGATGAGCGCCGCGGTGCATGGCGGCGTCATCCCGAAATGCGTGCACGGCTCGAGCGTCACGTACATCGTGGCGCCGCGCGCGCGCGCGCCGGCGAGCTCGAGCGCCATCACCTCCGCGTGCGGTCCGCCGTACTCCGCGTGCCAGCCGACGCCCACCGTCTCCCCCGCCTGGACGACGACGGCGCCGACCATCGGGTTCGGCGCCGTGCGTCCCCATCCCCGGCGGGCCGCCTCGAGGGCGACCGCCATATACCGGACGTCGTCGCGGCCCGGCACTCCGCGGTCGCCGTCCCGGGGATCGATCATGTGAGCCGCACGCCGCCATGGCCGGGCGCCACACGTCCCAGGACCCAGGCGCGATCGCCGGCGCGTTGGGCGGCGGCGAGGACCGGGTCGACCGCGTCGGAGGGCGCGATGACCACCAGGCCGACTCCCATGTTGAACGCGCGGAACATCTCCCTCCGATCCACCTCCCCCGCGCGCTGCAGCACCCGGAAGAGATCCGGGAGCTCCCAACTGGCGGTGTCCACCACCGCCTCCAGCGAATCCGGGAGCGCACGGTTCAAGTTCCCCGGCAGCCCGCCGCCCGTGATGTGCGCGATCGCGTGCACTCGGTGCAGCACCGGTCGGAGCGCGGCGAGGTACGAGCGATGGACGCGCAGCAGCACGTCGGCCACCGTGCCGCCGCCCCCCGGGAAGGGGTCGTGCGCGCCGAGCTTCAGCCGCTCGGCGACGATGCGCCGCGCGAGGGAGTAGCCGTTGGTGTGCAGGCCGGAGCTGGCCAGCGCGACGAGCACGTCGCCGTCGCGCACGCGGTCCGCACCCAAGACCGCCGTCTCCTCCACGATGCCGACCACGAACCCCGCGAGATCGTAGTCCGGCGGCGTGTACACCCCCGGCATCTCCGCCGTCTCACCGCCGAGCAGCGCGCAGCCGTTCTCGCGGCAGCCCGCGGCGACGCCGCGCACGACCGCCTCGACGACCGCGGGGAGGAGCGCGCCGAAAGCGACGTAGTCGAGGAAGAAGAGCGGCGTCGCTCCTTGGACGAGGATATCGTTCACGCAGTGATTCACAAGATCGTGGCCGACGCTGTCGTGCCGGTTGGCTTCGATCGCGACCTTGATCTTCGTGCCCACGCCGTCGGCGCTCGCGACGAGCAGCGGGGCCGTCGCCCCCTCGGGGACGCGGAACATCCCGCCGAAGCCGCCGAACTTCCCGCGCGCGCCCGCGGTGAAGGTGCTCTCGACGAGCGCCATGATCCGGTGCTTCGCGTCGTCGGCCGCCTCGATGTCCACGCCCGCGGCGCGGTAATCGAGCGGCGACGTCACGCCATCATCTCCCGCTCGAACGCGACGAGCTTGTGGAACTCCTCCATGCGCGCCCAGATGTCGCGCGCGCCGATCTCCAGGAGCCGCGCGATCGAGAAGCGCTCAACGGCGAACGAGCCCATCGCCGACCCGCAGACCACCGCGCGCTTCAGGTTCTCCTCGCCGAGGTCGCCGCTGCGCGCGAGATAGCCGATGAATCCGCCGGCGAAGGAATCGCCCGCACCGGTCGGGTCGAACACCTCTTCGAGCGGAAAGGCCGGCGCGAAGAAGACGCTCTTCGGCGTGAACATGAAGGCGCCGTGTTCCCCCTTCTTGATCACCACGTGCCGCGGCCCGCGCGCCATGATCCACCGTGCGGCCTTCACGAGGTTCACCTCCTCGGTGAGCTGCCGCGCCTCGGCGTCGTTCACGGTGAGGATGTCGACGTGAGGGAGGAGCGCGAGGAAATCCGCCCGGCGGCTCTCGATCCAGAAATTCATCGTGTCGCACGCGACGAGGCGCGGCTTCTTCATCTGGTGCAGCACGTCGAGCTGGAGCCGCGGATCGATGTTGCCGAGGAAGACGAAGGGCGCGCTCCGGAACTGCGGCGGGATCTTGGGCCGGAAGTGCGAGAAGACGCCCAGGCGCGTCTCGAGCGTTTCGGCGGCGTTGAGGTCGTGGCGGTAGCGGCCGCGCCAGCGGAAGCTCTCCCCTTCGGCACGCTCGAGCCCGGCGAGATCGACGCCGCGCGCGGCGAGGGGCGCGAGCTGGTCCACCGGATAATCATCGCCGATGACGCCCACCAGCCGCACCGGGGCGAAGTGACTCGCGGCGGCCGCGAAGAAGGTCGCCGAGCCGCCGAGCACGTTGTCGGCGCGTCCGAAGGGGGTCTCCACCGAATCGAGGGCGACCGATCCCACCACGAGGACGCTCACATGCGATCCGGCGCCGTGATGCCGAGCAGCGCGAGCCCGTTGTGGAGCACGACGCGCGCGGCGCGCGCGAGCACCAGCCGCGCTTGCGTGATCGCCTCGGGCTCATTGAGGACGTGGTGCTTGTGGTACCAGAGGTGCGCGAGCCGCGCCGTGTCGTGCAGGTAGACGGCCACGCGGTGCGGCTCCAGCGCGCCCACGGCGCCGGAGAGGAGATCGGGGAAATCGAGCAACGCCCCGATGAGCTCCTGTTCCTCCGCCTCCGCGAGCACGCCGAGATCGACGCCGGCGCCGGTGACCGACTCGGGCGCGATCCCGCCCACGCGGAAGATGCCGGACATGCGCGCGTGCGCCATCTGGATGTAGTACACCGGATTGTCCTCCGACTGCGACCGCGCGAGATCGATGTCGAAGATGAGCTGCGAGTCGGCCTTGCGCATGAGGAAGAAATAGCGTGTCGCGTCGCGCCCCACCTCATCGATCAGCTCGCGGACGGTGACGATCGCCCCCGACCGCTTGGAGAACTTCACCTCCTCGCCGCCGCGCATCAGCGTCACCAGCTGATGCAGCACGTACTCGGGATAGCCGGCCGGGATCCCGAGCGCCAGCGCCTGCAGCCCGGCGCGCACGCGCGTCACGGTGCTATGGTGGTCGGAGCCCTGCACGTCGACCGCGCGAGCGAAGCCGCGCCGCCACTTCGTGACGTG
>JAYUMO010000378.1:0-2496 GCA_043762555.1 Gemmatimonadaceae bacterium
CTCGACCGCGCGTCGCTCCGCCACATCGTCTTCTCCGATCCGCCCGAGCTGGAGGCGCTGAATGCGATCGTGCATCCGGCGATCGCGCAGCTGCGCGACCAGGCGATCGCCGCCGCCGAAGCGCACGGCGACCGGATCGTGGTCTGCGACATCCCCCTGCTCTTCGAGAAGAAGCTCGCCGCCGACTACGACGTGGTCATCCTGGTGGACGCACCGAAGGCGGTGCGGCTGGAGCGGCTCACGACGCATCGCGGCGTTCCCCACGACGACGCGGTGCAGATGATCGCGGCGCAGATGCCCGCCGAGCTCAAGCGCGCGCACGCCGACTACGTCATCGACAACGACAGCGATCAGCGCGCGCTCTCGCGCCGGGTGGACGAAGTGTGGGCGGCGCTCGAGGCGCACACCGCCGCGCGCGACACCGCTTGACGCTCTCCGCGCGCGTTGCTTGACACCCCCGCCACCCGCGTCTACACTAACCCTCCTTCCTCTGTCCCCTCTCGGAGCGGCGCGTGTCGAACATCCCCGGCGATCTCCTCTACACCGAAGAGCACGAGTACGTCAAGAGCACCGCCGACGCGGACGTCGTGCAGATCGGGATCACCGACTACGCCCAGGACCAGCTCGGCGACGTCGTCTATGTGGAGCTCCCCAAGCCCGGGGAGGAGTTCGGCCGCATGGACGTCTTCGGCACCATCGAGGCGGTAAAGGCCGTCTCCGAGCTCTTCTGCCCGCTCCAGGGCACGGTGGTCGCCATCAACGAGCGACTGGACAAGGAGCCCGCCCTCGTGAACACCGACCCCTACGAGGAGGGGTGGATGATCAAGCTGCGCATCGCGAAGCCTTCCGACCGCGATCAGCTCCTCGGCCCCGACGAGTACACTGCGCACGTCGGCGAGTAGCGCGCACGCGCTACGCCGGCTGGTACGCCTCCACCGGCGGACAGGCGCAGACCAGATTCCGGTCGCCGTACGCGCTCTCGATGCGGCCCACCGACGGCCAGAACTTCCGCTCGCGCGTCCACGGCGCCGGGAATGCCGCCTGCTCCCGCGTGTAGGGGCGATCCCACTGGCTCGTCAACACGCTCTCGAGCGTGTGCGGCGCGCGCTTGAGCGGATTGTTCTCGCGGTCCGCGATCCCCAGCTCCACCTGCCGGATCTCCTCGCGGATCGCGATCATGGCGTCGCAGAAACGGTCGAGCTCGGCCTTCGATTCGCTCTCCGTCGGCTCGATCATCAGCGTGCCCGCGACGGGAAAGCTCACCGTGGGCGCGTGGAAGCCGTAGTCCATCAGACGCTTGGCGATGTCTTCCACCTCGATGCCGGCGCTCGCTTTGAAGGCGCGCGGATCGATGATGCACTCGTGCGCGACGGTGCCGTGCGCCCCCTTGTAGAGCACCGGATAGTGCGGCTCGAGGCGCTTCGCCATGTAATTGGCGTTCAGGATGGCCACCTTCGTGCTCTCGGTGAGCCCGGTCGCGCCCATCAACTCGATGTACAGATACGACACCGGCAGGATGCTCGCGCTCCCCCAGGGCGCCGCGCTCACCGCGCCGGTGCGCCGCGCGCCGCCCACCGGCGCCATCACGTGGCCCGGCAGGAAGGGCGCGAGATGCGGCGCGACGGCGATCGGCCCCATCCCCGGCCCGCCGCCGCCGTGCGGGACGCAGAAGGTCTTGTGCAGGTTGATGTGGCAGACGTCCGCGCCGATGTCGCCCGGGCGCGCGAGGCCCACGAGTGCGTTCATGTTCGCGCCGTCCAGATACACCTGGCCGCCGGCGGCGTGCACCACCTCGCACAGCTCGCGGATCCCCTCCTCGAACACGCCGTGCGTGGACGGATACGTCACCATGATCGCGCCGAGCTTGTCCCGGTGCTGCGCCGCCTTCGCGCGCAGGTCCGCGAGGTCGATGTTGCCTCTCCCGTCGGTACGCACCACGATCACCTCGAAGCCCGCCATCACCGCGCTCGCGGGATTCGTCCCGTGCGCCGACTGCGGGATGAGGCAGACGGTGCGATGCCCGTCGCCGCGCGACTCGTGGTACGCCCGGATCACCAGCAGCCCCGCGTATTCCCCCTGCGAGCCCGCGTTCGGCTGCAGCGACACGGCCGCGAAGCCGGTGATCTCCGCGAGCGCCGCCTCGAGGCGCTCGAAGAGGATCTGGTAGCCGTCGGTCTGGTCGCTCGGCGCGAACGGATGCACCCGCGAGATCTCGCGCCAGGTCACCGGGAGCATCTCGGTCGTCGCATTCAATTTCATGGTGCACGAGCCGAGCGGGATCATCGAGTGCGTGAGCGACAGATCTCGCGACTCGAGCGTGCGCATGTAGCGCAGCATCTCCGTTTCCGAGCGATAGCGGCTGAACACGGGATGCGTGAGGTACGCGCTGGTGCGCGCGAAGCGCTCGTCGTAGCGCGGATCGGCCTTGGCGACGAGCGCCTCGGCGCTCATCGCCCGCGCGCCGTGCCCGTTGAACACCGCCAGCAGGTCGGCGAC
>JAYUMO010000379.1:0-10359 GCA_043762555.1 Gemmatimonadaceae bacterium
ATCGGCTCCTCGGCGTCCACGATCTGGTGCGGCATGTCCTCGAGCGACGCGATCGTGATCTGCGGCACCGAGATCATGATCCGGCTGCCGGTCATCTGCGACAGCGCGGTCGCCGCGTGGCCGGCGCCGATGCTCGCGGTCTCGCGCAGCGCGTCGAGTTCCTTCGGCGACAGGGACAGAAGATCGGACATGCGCGCTCCGCTAGAGTAGACTGGCCACATCGAGGATCAGCGCGGGCGCCCCATCGAAGAGGACGGTCGCCCCACTGAAGATCGGCATCCCGCCGCGCACCGGGTCGAACTGCTTCACCACGATGTTCTGGTGCCCGTCGATCTTGTCGACCACGAGCGCCGCCCGGCGTTCACCGACCTCCATCACCACCACCTGTTGCCGCGGCGCCGCCGACGCCCCGAGCGCGAGCCGCTCCCGCAGCCGCACGAGCGGCAGGACGTCGTCGCGCAACCGGAGCGCCTCGCGACCGCGCACCATGTGCACCCGACCCGCATCGAGCTCGACCGTTTCCGTCACGTGCGTCATCGGCACGGCGTACGTCTCGTCCCCCACGCGCGCGAGCATCGCCCGCACCATCGCGAGCGTCAGCGGCAGCCGCGCGGTGACCGTCGTCCCCTTCCCCGCGACGCTCCGGATCTCCAGCGATCCGCCGAGCGCCCGGACGCGGTTGAAGACGACATCGATCCCCACCCCGCGCCCCGAGAGGCTCGTCACCCGCTCGGCCGTCGTGAAGCCCGGACGCGCGATCAACCGCACGAGCTCATCGTCCGCCAACGACTTCACCGACCGCTCCACCAGCCCGAGCGTCTGCGCCTTGGCCAGCACCTTCGCCCGGTCGATCCCGCGCCCGTCGTCGCTCACCCGGATCGTGACCGCCGACCGATCCCGCGACACGCTCAGAGTCAGGCACCCCGTCGTCGGTTTCCCCGCCGCGGCGCGCTCGGCCGGTGATTCGATGCCGTGGTCCACCGCGTTCCGCAGGAGATGTACCACCGGTTCGCCGATCTCGTCGAGCATCGACCGATCCAGCTCGCTCTCCTGGCCCTCCACCACGAAGGTGATCTCCTTCCGGAGCTCCTGCGCGGCGTCGCGCACCAGCCGCGGAAAGCGGTCGAACACCTGCGCCACCGGCACCATCCGGCAGCGCATCACCTCGTCCTGCATCTCCCCGATCAGGCGCGCGGCATGCAAGACCGCCTCTTCGAGCGCCTCGTCGCCGAACGCGCCGACGAGCTGCCGCAGCCGGCCCCGCGCGATCACGAGCTCTCCCACCAGATTCATCAGCGCGTCGAGCCGGCGGAGCTCGATGCGCACGTGCCGCGTCGCGCTCGCCGGGGACTCCGCCGTCGTGGTCGCGCCCGCCGGCGCGACCGGCGTCGCCGCCGCCCCCTCCACCGCCACCGATTCCACGTCCCCCACCCCGGTCAGCGCCTCGCCCACCCGCGACGGCGCCGACTTCGTGACGAGACGCAGCGCGAAGTCCCGGTCGAACTCCTCGCGCTGCAGCGCCTCCAGCGGCGGCTCCACCGCCACGACCTCGCCCAACGTCTCCGCGCGCTTCACCACGAGGAACGCGCGCGCCCCCTTGAGCGAGATCCCCTCGCGCAATCGCACCTGCACCAGCATCCCGCGCGTCCCCTTGCGCCGCGGAGCGGCGGCCGGGCGCCGGGCGGCCGCGTCCGTGTTCCGCCTGCCCCGCGGGCGCGCCGCCGGACGCGCCTCGGCCGTCGCCGCGAAGTCGCGCATCGCGGTCGCGATCTCCCCGGCCTCTGGGTGCTCCCCCGCGCCCTCCACCGCGCGCGTGATCGCCCGCTCGAGCGCATCCGCGCCCTTGAACAGGAGCGCCATCAACTCGGGCGTCACCGTCCGCTTCGCCTGCCGCACGCCGTCGAGGAGCGATTCCATCTCGTGCGCGAGCGCGGCGACCGTGGCGTAGCCCATCGTCGCGCTCATCCCCTTCACCGTGTGCACCGCGCGGAAGAGCCCCGCGACCGGCTCGCTGCCGCGCGGCGCGCGCTCCAGCGCGAGCAGGAGATGGTTCATCGCGGAGAGATGTTCACGGCTCTCCGTAAGAAAGAGGTCGGCGTAGCGCGAGAGATCCATGGCGTCGAATGCGGCGCGCGCGGCGACGGGCCGCGCGCTCGGCGATCAGCCCAGCACTCGCTGCACCGCTTCCAGCACCCGGCTCGGCTGGAACGGCTTGACCACGAAGTCCTTCGCCCCCGCCTGGATCGCCTCCACCACCAGCGCCTGCTGGCCCATCGCACTGCACATCAGAATGCGGGCGTTCGGATCGAACTTCGTGATCTCACGCACCGCGTCGATGCCGCCCATGTCGGGCATGACGATGTCCATCGTCACGAGATCGGGCCGCAGCTTCCGGTACTGCGCCACGGCTTCCACGCCCGTCTCGGCCTCGCCGACCACCTCGAAGCCGGACTGCTGCAGGATGTCCGAGATCATCGTGCGCATGAAGATCGCGTCGTCGCAAACCAAGACCGTGTGGGACACCGTCACCTCTCCGTTAAACGAGCACGTGCGACAAGAGATCGTGGATATCGAGCACGATGACGACACCTCCGGCGTGCGCGCCGAGGGCGCGCACCGCGCCCCCGCTCTGCACGTCGGGCGGGGCCGCGTCGAGCCGGTCGTCCGCCCAGCGCTGCACCTCCACCACCTCGTCCACCCCCACCCCCACCACCTTCGAGCCGTGTTCCACGAGGATCACGGAGCCCGGCACCGGCTCCGCCCGCAGACCGAGCGCCACCGCGAGGTCCACCACCGTCACGATCGTCCCGCGCACGTTGATCAGCCCCGTCACGGCGGCGGGCGCGCCGGGCAAGCGCGTGCCCGGCCGCGCGCGCTGGATCTCGCGCACCGCGATCAGGTCGATGCCGTACGAACGGTCCCCCAGCCGGAAGATCACCAGCCGGCGGGGCGTGACGTCAGTCGGCGAGACGGTAGAAGCCAAATTGGGCCAGCGGATCCGGGTCGAGTGGCAGATCGGGCCCCGCGGCCGCGGCGAGCGAGCGCACGAGGTCCTCGGGCAGCGGAGCGCGCAGATCGATCGGTTGCCCGGTCACCGGATGCGGGAAGATCAGCCACGCCGCGTGGAGGAAGTGCCGGCGCGGCGGCAGCGCAAGGAGCCGCCTCGCTCCGCCGCCTCCGTACACGTCATCTCCCGCCACCGGATGACCAATCGACGCCAGGTGGACGCGGATCTGATGCGTGCGCCCCGAGTGGAGGTGCGCCCGCAAGAGATCGGCTACGTCGAACCGGGCGAGCCGGACGAAATCCGTCCTCGCCGCCCTTCCGCTACTGACGATTGCCATGAGCCTTCGGTCTCGCGGATTCCGCCCGACCGGACGGTCCACCGTGAGGCGGTCCGCGTCGAGGTGACCGCACGCGAGGGCGATGTAGCGGCGGACGATGCGCCGCTGCGCCAGCGCCGAGCCGAGCGACCGATGCGCGCGGTCGGTCTTGGCCACCAGCAGCAGGCCGGATGTGTCCTTGTCGAGCCGGTGGACGATCCCTTCTCGCGCTTCCCCGGCCGCCGGCGCGAGCGCGCTGCCACGCCCCTTGAGCGCGTTCACCAGGGTGCCGGTCCAGTTGCCCGGCGCCGGGTGCACGACCATCCCCGCGGCCTTGTCGACGACCAGCACGTGCTCGTCCTCGAACAGCACCGAGAGGGGGAGCGATTCGCCGGCCACCTCGCGCCGGGCGCTGGGCGGGATCTCGACCACCACCGGCTCGCCGGCCTGCGGCCGGTAGCTCGCCTTCTCGCGCCGTCCCGCGACGGTCACCTGGCCGTTGGCGATGAGCGTGGCGGCCTGGGTGCGGGAGAGCTCGAGCCGCTGGGCTATCAGCGAATCGAGGCGGACATCGCTGTCCGCCTCGGGCGTGAACGTTTCTCGGCGCCCCGGCGTGCCGCCTGGCGCGACCGGCATGCTCAGGCGCTCCCCCCGGGGAGCGGATCCGGTGGCGAGGCAGCCGGCGCCGCGCCGCCCGCGCGCTCCGACGTCTCGTCCTCCTGCCAGAGCACCCAGGCGAGCAGCACCGCCCCGACGCTCACGCCCATGTCGGCCACGTTGAAGGTGGGCCAGCGGTGCACGCCGATCCCCACGTCCACGAAATCCACCACCCCCTGCGCCGAGCGCAGCCGGTCGACCAGGTTGCCGAGCGCGCCGCCCACGACCATCGCGATCGCCGTGGTGCGGAACCAGTCCTCCGCTCGGGTGTGGCGGTACATCCGAGCGAGGATCGTGACGGCGACCACCGTCAGCGCGATGAAGACGGGACGCGACCATCCGCCCACCGAGAGGCCGAACGCGGCGCCCTGGTTGTAGACGAGACGGAGCTGCACCCAATCGCCGAGCACGGCGCGCGGCACGTAGCGCGGGAGCAGCGCGGCGACGGCGATCCGCTTCGTGATCACGTCCAGCGCGACGATCGTCGCGACCAGCCCTCCGAAGAGGAGCGCGCTACGCCTGCTTCTTCCCATTCTCTTCCTTCTGCTTGCAGGCGATGCACAGCCGCGCGTGGGGCAGCGCGTCGAGGCGGTCGAAGTCGATCTCCTCGCCGCAGCTGTGGCATTTGCCGAAGGTCTCGGGGGAGCGGTAGAGGCGGCGGAGCGCCTCGTCGATGTGCCAGAGGAAGCGGCCCTCCTGGCTCGCGAAGAGGAACGCCTTCTCGCGCTCCATCGCGTCGGTGCCCTGGTCGGCCATGTGGAAGGAGTACGACGAGAGGTCGCCGTCCGCCGACTGCGGCGTGGCGTTGAACGTCTCGCTGTACTGCCCGAGCTCCTTGAGCACGCGGCGGCGCTCCTCGAGCAGCCGCTTCTCGAAGTGCGCGAGCAGCTTCTTGCTCATCGGCTTTGGCTTGGGCTTGGCCTTTGTCTTTGTGCCCTTGGCGCGGGCGGGAGACGGCATCTAGGGCACTCGGGTGATGGCGAGGCGGACGGCTAACCCGTCGAGGTCGGCGGTCTGTGTCGCGTCGGGGGCATTCGGTTCCGCGCCGCCGATGGCGACGTCGCGGGCGAGAACTTCGGAAGAAATGTAGTCGGTGCGGGAGCGCGCCGCCGCCTCCACCTCCACGGCGCCGGCGATCGCGACCTGGATGCGGTCGCTCACCGCCAGCCCCGCCTCCTTGCGCAGGCGCTGGATCCGGCTCACGAGCTCGCGCGCCAGTCCCTCTTCCCGCAGCTGCGGGGTGACGGTGGGGTCGAGCGCCGCCACGTAGCCGCCGGCCTCCTTCACCACCAGCGCGCCGGAGGCGCGGCGCACGATCTCGAGGTCCTCAGGGGTGAGCGTGTGCGACTCGCCGCCGACGGAGACCGCCACCGGCTCGCCGCGCTCGAAACGCGCGAGCACCTCGGAGGGCAGCGCGAGCACCGCCTGCGCCGCGAGCGGCGTCTGTTTGCCGAACCGCTTGCCGAGCGCGCGGAAATTGGGGCGGGCCTCGAGCCGCACGAGCGCGTCGCCGCTCGACGCCCACTCGATCGCCTTCACGTTGAGCTCGGCGCGCAGCAAGGGCTCGAGCGCCGTGAGCTCGGCGCTGCGCTGGTCGGGGACCACGCAGATGAGCCGCGCCAGCGGCTGGCGCACTTTCACCGCCGCCTCCTCGCGCGCGGCGCGGGCGAGGGTCGCGAGCGTGCGGAGCTGCGTCATCGCGCGCTCCAGCGCCTGCTCCGCCGGCGGCGCCGCCGACCGCATGTAGGACGCCACGTGCACCGTGTCACCGGTCAGCTCCCGGTGCATCCAGTCGGTGAGGAAGGGCGCGATGGGCGCGAGCAGGCGACAGCTCACCACGAGCACCTCGTGGAGCGTCGCGAAGGCGGCGCGGCTGTCGGAGGTGTCGACGTCGTAGAAGCGCGCGCGATTGAGGCGCACGTACCAGTTGGAGACGTCGTCCACCACGAAGTCCATCACGACGCGCGCGGCGAGCGTCGCCTCGTAGCGGGCGAGCAGCGCATCGGCGTCGGTCTCCACGCTCGCGAGGCGCGACAGGATCCAGCGGTCCACCATCGGTCGCGCGGCCGGGGGCGGGTCGTCGGACCCCGGCGCCCAGCCGAAATTGGCGTATTGCGCGAAGATCCCGCCGTACACGTTGCGCAGCGTGAGGAGGAAGCGGCCGGCGAACTCGCGGATCGCCACCTCGTCGAAGCGACGCGGCACCCACACCTGGCTGGACGCCACGAGGAAGAGGCGCACGGCGTCCGCGCCGTGCCGCGGCAGCACGTCCCACGGGTTCACCACGTTACCGACGTGCTTGGACATCTTCGCGCCCTGCTCGTCGAGCACCAGATCGTTCACGACGACGGCGCGATAGGGCGCGGCGACGGCGGCGGTGCCACCCTCGCCGGCGTTGTTCGGCAGCGCGTCGCCCAGCCCGGCGGCGATGGCGAGGAGCGAGTAGAACCAGCCGCGTGTCTGGTCTACCCCCTCGGCGATGAAGTCCGCGGGATACTGGCCCGCCGTGAGCTCCCGGTTCTCGAAGGGGAAATGCCACTGAGCGAAGGGCATCGACCCCGAGTCGAACCAGGTATCGATCACTTCGGGCGTGCGGCGCATCGTGCCGCCGCAGCCGGCCGCCTTGCACGGCCACGTGTAGCCGTCGATGTGCGGCTTGTGCGGATCGAAGTCGGCCGGCAGCGGCTTCCCCCAACGCTCGGCCAGGCGCGCGTAGCTACCCACCGCCTCCACGTGGTCGCCCTCGCACCGCCACACCGGGAGCGGCGTCCCCCAATAGCGGTCGCGCGAGAGCGCCCAGTCCACGTTGTTCTGCAGCCACTCGCCGAAGCGGCCGCTCCCCACTTCGAGCGGATGCCACTCGACGCGCGCGTTTCGCGCGAGCATCTGATCGCGGAAGGCCGTCGTCTTCACGAACCAGGATTCGCGCGCGTAATAGAGGAGCGGCGTGTCGCAGCGCCAGCAGTGGGGATAGGAGTGCTCCATCGTCCCGGCCTTGAAGAGCACGCCGCCTCTCTGGAGCTCCTCGATGATCGCGGCGTCGGCGTCCTTCACGAACTTTCCGCCCACGAGCGGCATCTCGGCCGGGAAGCGCCCGCGCTCATCCACCGGGTGCAGCCACGCGAGCCCATGGCGGCGGCCGGCCGCATAGTCATCGGCGCCGAAGGCCGGCGCCATGTGCACCACGCCGCTCCCGTCCTCGGCCGACACGAAGCTCTCGGCGACGATCAGCTCGTGGGCGCCGTCGCCGGTGAAGGGGAGCCAGTCGAGGGGCCGCCGGTAGCGCAATCCGGCGAGCGCCGACCCCGGCAGGCGCCGCACGATCTCCCAGCGATCGGTGAAATCGTCCCCGAGCACCGCCGGCGCCCGCGACTCGGCGAGGATGAGCGTCGCTTCGGCGCGCTGCTTCCGCTTCAACTCGAGGTACGTGAGGTCGCCGTGCACCGCGAGCGCGACGTTCGACACCAGCGTCCACGGCGTGGTGGTCCACACGAGGATGCGGCGCGGCGCCGGCTGGTCCGCGAGCTCGAGCGCGAGATAGACGCTCGGATCGCGCACGTCCTTGTACCCCTGCGCCACCTCGTGGCTCGAGAGCGCGGTGCCGCAGCGCGCGCAGTACGGCAGGATCTTGTGTCCGCGGTAGAGCCGCCCGCGCTCGTGCAGCGTCGCGAGCGCCCACCAGACGCTTTCCACGTACTCGTTCGAGTACGTGATGTAGGGATCGGTGTAGTCGAGCGCGTAGCCGATGCGCGCGCTCAGCTTCTCCCAGTCGCCCTTGTACTTCCACACGCTCTCGCGGCAGCGGCGGTTGAACTCGGCCACGCCGAACTTCTCGATCTCCGGTTTGCCGTTCAGCCCGAGCTGCTTCTCCACCTCGATCTCCACCGGCAGCCCGTGCGTATCCCACCCGGCCTTCCGCACCACGCGCCGCCCCTTCATCACCTGGTAGCGGCAGAAGAGATCCTTGATCGTGCGCGAGAACACGTGGTGGATGCCCGGCAGTCCGTTCGCCGTGGGCGGACCCTCGAAGAAGACGAAATCCGGCGCGCCTTCTCGCTCGCGCAGAGTGCGCGCGAGCAGATCCTCCGCGCTCCAGCGCGCCAGCATCTCCTGCTCCATCGCATCCGCCGGCTGGTCCGGCGGGAGCACCCGGTAGCGGCCGGCGGCCGGCGCCACGATCACAGCCGCTCCAGCACGCCGCGGACGAGGGCGGTGAGCTGCGGCTCCGCGCGATTGGCGACCGCGACGATCCGCCCCAACGTCACCGGCTCGAGCGTCTCCGGCAGGCAGAGATCGGTGATCATTGAGATGCCGAGCACGCGCATCCCGCCGTGCACCGCCACGATCACCTCGGGCACGGTGGACATCCCCACCACGTCGGCGCCGAGCGTGCGGAGCATCGCGTACTCCGCGCGCGTCTCGAAGCTGGGCCCGCTCACCGCCGCGTACACCCCTTCGTGGAGCGTGAGGCGCGCCTCCTTCGCCACGGCGAGCGCGAGCGCGCGGAGCGCGCCGTCGTATGGCGCCGACAGGTCGGGGAAGCGCGGCCCGAGCTCGTCGTCATTCGGGCCGATGAGCGGATTGTCGCCGAGCAGGTTGATGTGGTCGGCGATGAGCATCAGCTCCCCGGCCTGCCATGTCGGATGAAGACCGCCGCAGGCGTTGGACACGACGAGCGTGCGGGCGCCGAGCGCGCGCATCACGCGCACCGGGAAGGTCACCTGCTGCGCGGTGTAGCCCTCGTACAGGTGGAAGCGCCCCTGCATCGCGAGCACCGTCTTGCCGCCGAGGGTGCCGGCGAGCAACCGGCCGGCGTGCGATTCCACGGTGGAGAGCGGGAAGCCCGGCAGCTCGGCGTAGTCGATCGACGCGCGCACCTCGATCTCCCGCCCCAGCGCGCCGAGTCCCGTCCCGAGGATGATCGCGACGTCGGGTGCGTCGGCGAAGCGATCGCGGACGGCGGCCGCCGCGAGCGCGATCCCGGATCGCGTGTGAGCGTACAGCGGCGGCGCGACGGCCAGCGGCCGAGGGTCGTCGAGCCGGTACGACGGCTTCATTCCTTGACGAGTGACTCCAGCCACGCCGGCGTCTTGACGTGGCCCCGCGTGTCCGGCGTCGCATCGTCGTCCTCATCGCGGCGCCGCGCCGCGCCCGGCGCCGCCGGGGGGGCGCCGAGCGCGCCGAGCTCGGCCAGCTGCCGCTCGATCACCGCGCGGAGCTGCGCGATGTACGTCACGCGCGACTTGTCGAGCGCCACCAACTCGCCCTCGAGCCGCCTGATCTCCGAGCGCGCCGCGTCCACCATGCGCTCGGCCTCGGCTCGCGCCTCGCGCAGGATCAGCGCCGACTCGCGATCCGCCTGCTCGCGCATCTCGGCCCGGAGCTGCTGCGCGGAGACGAGCGCGTCGTTGAGCGCTTTGTCGCGCTCGCGGAACGCCCGCAGCTGCTCGTGGAAACCGCGCGCCTTCGAGTCCAGGTCCTGATTCGCCTTGGTCAGCCGCTCGAGCTCGTCGGCCACCTGATTGCGGAAGTCCTCCACCTTCTGCGAGTCGTAGCCGCGGAAGGCCCGGCTCCCGAAATCGTAGCGTCGGATGTCGAGCGGGGTCAGATGAAAGGATTCGTCGCTCATAGGCCTCTCGCTCCAAACAGGACGGTGCCCAACCGGACCATCGTCGCTCCCTCCTCCACCGCGATCTCGAAATCGTTCGACATCCCCATCGAGAGCGCGGATGCCGCGTGTCCGGCACTCACCAACAGATCGCGCGCCTCGCGCGCCCCGCGGAACACCTGCCGCAGCGTAGCCTCGGTCGCGTCGAGCGGCGCCATGGTCATGACGCCCGTGACCCGCACTCCGGCACGCTCCGTGAACCGCTCCGCCTCCGCCGCGAGCTCGGCCGGCGGGAATCCGCCCTTCGATTCCTCACCCACAACGCTCACTTGCACGAGCGCGTCCACCGCCCGCCGGCGCCCGATCCCGAAGGCGCTCACGTCATCCGCCAACCGCGCGCTGTCCAGCGACTGCACGAGCGCGAAGCGATCGATCGCCCTCACTTTGTTCCGCTGCAGGTGGCCGATCAGGTGCCAGCGCACCGGCACGACCACGGCTTCCATCTTCCGCAGCGCCTCCTGCACGCGGTTCTCACCCACATCGTGCAGACCCGCGCGGTAGGCGGCCTCCACCGCGTCCGGCCCATGCGTCTTCGTCACCGCGACGATGAGGACCTGCTGCCCGTGCCCGCCCCGCGCGACCGCCTCAGCGATTCGCCCCCGCACCTCCGCCACGCGCCCGGCGAGGTCCTGGAAAAGCATAAGCTATGAATTTATCGGAGGTTACAGCTCGAAGCAAGAGAATCGGCCGCGACCGCCCCCCGCGCGATCG
>JAYUMO010000380.1:0-3364 GCA_043762555.1 Gemmatimonadaceae bacterium
GGGATGTCGGTGCGCATGAATTCTTTTTGGGTCTCGATGAAAACGTGCATATCGGGCTCCGGGCGGCGGGCCGCCGGGGTCGGTTTATCGTTCGATTTCTGGAGAGTGGAAAGTTAGCCGGGCTCGTGACGGTACGCCAGTCGGCCATGTTCCCCTCGCGGTAGTTCACGACCTTGACGGCGCTCGGTCTTGCACCTGGTGCAAAGCCTCGAATCGCAAGAGCGCGGGCTAACGGAGGAAGCCGGGCCGCCCGCAGCGCGGGTATGGGGATCGTTACCTCGGATGCGATGCCGTCAACCACGCCCCTGCATCTTCGCCCGGCAGCGGTCGAGGAATAGTTTGCGCACCAGAATCTTCTCCTCCTCGCGAGCATAGTGCCCGAGCGCTCCTTGCGAGCGCCCGATGAGCCGCCGGTCGATAGCTCCCGGAATCCTGCCGGAAGGATCGCTCGCGACGGACGCGATCTCGGCATCCCCGAGGCTGCGCAGCACTGCGTCAGCCACCCCGACCAGTAGCTTCTGCACGTCGGTTGACCGACGCGAAGTCGCCTCGGCGGTCGTGGGTGTAGGCGGCGCGCCGAGTGATACCTCGCTACTGGCGATTGGGTTCGCGGCGATCGGCCGTTCCCTACCCCAATGGGCCTGTTCAGCAAGCGTTTGGAGTTCTTCAGGCGAAGCCAGTCGCAGAAAGCCACCGATAGTCGTCGCGTCCCACTCGCGGCACGTGTCCGCCTCGATCCTGAGTTGTGGCGACTGATTTGCCCGGGCAGACCCGATTCCCAGAATATGGACGCGCACGCCGTGCTCTTGGGCTTGCTGCACGCCAACAACGAGGTCCCCGTCTCCCGCTAGCAGAAGCATGTCGTCACAAGCACGGTTTCGTGCGAGTGTAATCATGTCCGTGATAATGAGCGGATCAACGCCTTTCTGCTGGCCAAGGGAATTCACGTGACCGAGCCGGAGTTTGACCCGATCCCTGCCCGCAATATCGCGATGGGCCGAAGTTGGGGTACCTCTCGCTGCGTCGTACCAGTACACACGCAATAGCTCTCGATTGGAGACTCTAGCTGCCTCCTCCGCGAGCGAATCTATGATCGCTTTCGCATCCAGGATGATCTCCTCGCGCCGTACCTCCCGCTTGGCGATGAGCCGCCCTGCAGCCTTCCAGAAGTAGCCTGCGTCAACGAGAACCGCGATCCGTCGCATGCATGCCCTTCCGGTCTAGGAAAAAAAACGGGACCCGCGCACGGGTCCCGACAAAGGGCGCTGGGGGCACAAATTGTAGTTGCTCGCCCGAACAGCGCCTCGCACAAACTACGCTGAAATAAGACGATTCGCAACCCGCGCGTGTTGCGCATTGGAGGTGAGCGCAGGCTTCGCCATAGAGCCCCGTTGCGGACAATGCCCACCGGCCAGTCGGTGTGGTGCTCTGGGTCGTGGTGCGGCTAGAACGCCTGCGTGAACAGCCCCGACGCGCCGTTGTACACCAGCAAACACCGGCTCATGACGTCGCGCCTGATAAGAGTGGGATCCCTTGGGCCACGAATATGGCGCCATCGCCAACGACACGCACCACCACTGTGGCGCGCAAAGCATCAGAACAATGCCTCGGCAGCGTTACGAGCCACCCTCCCGCCCCCGCGTCAGCCGCGCGCCCTGCTCCGCCCGCCAGGCCGCGATCTTCGCGTGGTCGCCGGAGACGAGCACCTCAGGCACCTTTAATCCCCGATACTCCGCCGGCCGAGTGTAGCTCGGCGCGCTTAAGCGATCGCCAGTACTCTCGCCGAATGAGTCGGTGCGCGCGCTCTCGGCGTCGCTCATCGCGCCCGGCAGCAGCCGCACCACGGCGTCGACGATGACGAGCGCCGCCGGCTCGCCACCGCTCAGCACGAAGTCGCCGATCGAGAGCTCCTCGCTCGCGAGATGGTCGGCCACCCGCTGGTCCACGTCCTTGTAGTGACCGCAGAGCAGAGTGAGCTCCGCGCCGGCGGCGAAGCGCGCCGCGTCGGCCTGCGTGAAGGGCCGACCCCGTGCCGAGACGAGCACGATCGGCGCGTGGGCGCCCAGCGTGTCCACTGCTTCGAAGAACGGCTCGGGCTTCATCACCATGCCAGGGCCGCCGCCGAATGGCGCGTCGTCCACCGTGCGATGGCGGTCGTGCGTGAAGTCGCGCAGGTCCACCACGCGATACGTCACCGCGCCGGCGGCCGCGGCGCGCGCGGGGATCGAGAGCCCGAGCGGCGCGACGAAGAACTCGGGGAAGATCGTGACGATGTTGACGCGCAGCATCAGTCGAACAGTCCTTCGGGGGGCGCGGCGGTGATCACGCGCCTCTCCCGGTCCACCTGGCGCACGAACAAGTACGGCAGCAGGACGGTGCCGGTCTTCCAGACCACGTCGAGCGCGAGGCCCGTGGGGAGCTCGAATACATTCTTCACATCCCCAAGCTCGGCGCCGCTCTCGAGCGCCACGCGCATCCCCGGCAGCTCGTGCAGATACACCTCCCCCTCCGCCGGCGGATCGAGCTCGCCCCGCGGCGCGAGCAAGTAGCGCATCCGCCACGCGGCGGTGACGTCGCGATCGGGGATCTCGGCGAAGCCGAGCAGCCAGGAGCCGTCGAAGCGGGCCTCGGCGCGCGTGATGCGCAGCGTTTCGCCCTTGGGGCTCGGGTCGCCGCGCGCGGTGCCGCCGAAAAGGCGGCGGCCCACCGTGAAGACGGACGCCGGCGCATCGGTGATGACCTCGGTGATCATCTCGCCCTTCACGCCGTGCGCCCGGCGCAGCCGCGCCACGATCACGAGGTCGTGAGCGTCGCGCGCGCTCACGAGGCCGCTATTCGCGCACCGCCACGGCGCCGGCCACCTTCTTGGCGGCGACGCGTGCCGTGTGCCGCGCCTTGAGCACGCCGGCGCGCCGGAGGAGCGAGCGCACGGTGTCGCTCGGCTGCGCACCCACGTCGAGCCAGTAGTTGGCGCGATCGACCTCCACCTTCAAGCCATCGGCGATGCGCGGATTGTACTGGCCGATCGTCTCGATGAAGCGCCCGTCGCGCGGGCTCCTCGAGTCGGCGATCACGATGCGATAGAGCGGCGTTTTCTTGCGGCCGACGCGGCGAAGTCTGATGCGAACCATGGTGGATCCTCACGTGCCGAAGGTCTGTTCTTGGTGGTGCGCTGGGCTCATCGCGACGGCCGGCGGTTCCGGCCGCGCACCCAGTGGTGCGGCGTGATCCCCTAGCGGCGGGGGATCATCCCGGGCATGGAGGGCATTCCCATCCGCCCGCCCTGCCCCATCTTCTTCATCATCTTCTGCATGTCGCGGAACTGCTCGAGCAGCCGATTCACCTCGCTCGTCGGCCGCCCGCA